>JAQYFM010000099.1 GCA_028723145.1 Spirochaetales bacterium
TAGTATCGTTGATGTGCGGGTTCAAGTCCCGCCTCTCGCAAGGACCTTTTCTAACGAGGTCGCAAATGCGAAAGTAGCTCAGTGGTAGAGCTCCACCTTGCCAAGGTGGATGTCGCGGGTTCAAGTCCCGTCTTTCGCTTACAACATGGATGTAAAAGTCCATGTTTTTTTATTTTTTTAACATTAAATAAAATTAAGTTGAAACGATGGTAAAGCTCTTCCTAAAAGTGTTAAGCGATTTGCAATCTGGACCTACTGTTTCATGAGTAGGATTCCTCTTATTCTACAAAAACAATTCTATTAGAAATAATTAAACTTGTTTTCCCAATTTCTTATGAATTTCGATCCACTCTGGAGAAGTTTCTTTTTTTTCAATTTTTACTTCCTTATTTGAGAGGGTTACTATCATTACTGTATGTTTCCACTTAACTACTTTATTTTTTAATTCATTAAGAACGATTGGTTTAAGTTTTTCACTATATAGTCCTAAATCATTTAGAACCTTAAGATATCTCTTATCAAGCCAAAGTGTTAAAGTTTGTTCATCTAACACCTTTTCTTCTGTTTGAGTAAGACAAGAACCATTAACAGTAGTGAAATATGATGAAAAGAGCTTTAACATATCATCTTCGTCCCAAGCTGTAATTGGATTTGATGAGCTATCAAAGATTTCTTTTTCCGCTCTTCTTAAGAGTTCTTTAGCACTTTTATCGTAAATAAAGTCACTAAGCCTAGAGCCTTTTCTTGCAATACTTTCTGATAATCTTATCTCACCATCAATTTTAATTCGTTTTTTTAGAAGAGTAATTAAGTCTTTTTCTTCAAAGAGTCGAGAAAAAAGATTTTTAGCAAAGATAAATTCAAAACGAATATCCTCTCCTTGAGAGAGTAAATAATCTTTTGCACTTCCAAGATAGATTTCAGGTTGTCTTAATAATTCAAGACTTTCTTTATAGTGAGTAATGTAATCAAATTCTTCTTTGGTTTTTACTTGGCATGCAGTAAAGCCTTCAGGATTATACCTTAAAGCATTCCAAAGAATTAAACCATGGGAACCATTTAAGACTAAGATATTATCACTACGCTTAATGTTAATATTTTTAAATAGTTCATCCCTTATTTCTAATAAAAGTTTAGATCCCATCAAGGAAGTACGTTTTAACCACATATCTTCTTTTCTATTTGCAGGTGAGAAGGTAAGGTTTTCTGTAAATGTATCTTCGCTAACACTTTCAAGTTGAGCTTCTCTTTTTCTTTCAACCTCTGCTTTGATAGTTTTCTCATACCCCTGCTCTGAAGGTTTATAGTACATTTTACCCTGCAGTGAGGATGGAAGATATTGTTGACTTACCCAGTGATCCTTATATGCATGTGGGTATAAATAGCCTTCTCCATGTCCAAAGCTGTTTTTATCTCTTGATGCATCTTTCAGGTGGTTTGGAACTTCTTCACCTTTTTCATTTTCAACATCTTTAAGTGCATCAAAGAAGGCAAGAGAAGAATTGCTCTTTGGACAGGTTGCTAAATAAAGTGCTGCATGAGTAAGATGAAAGCGGCCCTCAGGAAGTCCAATACGGTCGAAGGCTCTTGCACAGGATTCAACAACTGTTACTGCATTTGGATCTGCAAGACCTACATCCTCGCAAGCACTAATTAACATCCTTCTAAAGATAAATCTTGGATCTTCTCCTGCTGCAACCATTCTAGCAAGCCAATATAGAGATGCATCAGGGTCGCTACCACGAATTGATTTAATAAAGGCTGAGATAACATCAAAGTGGTAATCACCTTCTTTATCATAAAGTACTACCTTCTTCTGAATTGATTCCTCTGCTGCATCCATAGAAATATAAATAGAAGATCCTGCTTTTGGTGGAAACGTCTCTGGAGTTGTTTCAACAGCTAACTGAAGTGCATTTAATAGAGATCTTGCATCTCCTTCTGCAACATCTATTAAGTGTTCAAGTGCGCCATCCTCGAATACTATACTGTAGTTTCCATATCCTCTTTCTTTATCATTTAAAGCTTGGTATGCAACCTTTTTTAATTCATCTTTATTTAGTTTAGTGAGCTGAAACACTCTACTTCTTGATACCAATGCTGCATTAACTTCAAAGTAAGGATTTTCTGTAGTTGCACCAATTAATATAAATGTTCCATTCTCAACCCATGGTAGTAGGGCATCTTGTTGACTTTTATTCCAGCGATGAACTTCATCAACAAATAGAATAGTTTTTTGCGAAAAGTGTGCAAGTCTATCACGAGCCATATCAATTTCATATCTTAGTTCTTTAACTCCCGATAGAACTGCATTTAAAGTTGCAAAATGACTTTTTGTGGTGTTTGCAATTACTCTAGCAAGTGTTGTCTTTCCTGTTCCAGGAGGACCATAGAAAATAACAGAACTAAGAAGATCTGCTTGAATAGCACGTCTTAAGAGTCTTCCTTTTCCAATAATATGTTCTTGTCCAATATACTCATCTAAGTTTCGTGGTCTCATGCGATAGGCAAGAGGCTGGGAGCTAATTTGCTCTTGGGAACTAAAGAGATCACTCATTTTTGTTCTGCCTCCTGTCTTGTTCTTATTTTTACTTCATTTTGACCAAGTGCATTAAAGTATAACTCTTTTGCTAAAGTAGCAATATCATAATCATTAATTGGTTCAATCATGGAAATATCATTCTTTATTCCAATAAGACTTAAGTTATCTAAATTACTTTTCCAAATAAATGCTTCTTTTTCTAAGTTATTATAGCTTTCATTTATTATTTGTTTGTTTTTTACAACAGCATAATTAAAGGCTTCAATTACTTCTTCGTTACATTGTCTTCTAAGTAGTTCGCTTATGGATTGATAACTTTCATCTAAGAATAACTTTGGATCTTCAAATTCATAATCCTTTATATACGAAAATAAAATATCAGAAATATCTAATAATGCAGTTCTAACAACTTGATTAATAGAGTTTAAATACGAGGCTTCTAACTCCTTAAAGCTTGGGAGTTCTTTTCTCCATCTATCATAGCTTGGGACAGTTTTTAATATTTCCATATTATTTGAAAGAGAGCTTTCTGTTTCAAGTATTGCCTCATTAATGCTATCTTTTAATAAATTTGTAATCCTATTATGTTCGTCAATCGTGAGAGCATCTTTATTTATACTCTGGCAAGAGATAAGTGTGATTAATATGAAAGACAAAAGAAATAGGTACTTTTTCATATAGTTATGATATACTTTACGTGTAGATATGTCCAACGATAGTTGACGTTTTTTAATTTGGACATATTTTTCATTTTTATAGGAGTTATAAATGTCAGAAACAAAATTAAGTGTTTTAACAAACGTTAGAGAACGTGAAAATGGTCTATTAAAACATGTATATGGCTATATGTCTTTAGGCTTAATTATTACTGCATTATTTAGCTATTTAATTAGCCAAAGCTCATCAGCAATTAGATTTATTTATTCAAATCCTTTTGTAACTATTCTTTGTGCAATAGCAGAACTTGGTCTTGTAATGTTCTTATCAATGCGTCTTGAGAGAATGAATACAAGAACTGCTCAAATTTGTTTTATTACCTATTCAATACTAACAGGTGTAACACTTTCATCAATTTTTCTAGTATATACAGGAGCTTCAATTGCTAAAGCATTTACAACAACTGCATTAATGTTTATTGCATTAACAATATACGCTAATGTTACAAAACGTAATATTGCTTCTTGGGGTACTTACTTAATGATGGGGCTTTTTGGAATAATAATTGCAAGTACAATTAACTTATTCTTTGGCTTTAGAAGTGTTGATTTATTCATCTCAATTTTAGGTGTAATTATTTTCTTAGGTTTAACAGTTTATGATTCTAAGAGAGTAATTGATATGAACAGAGAATATGGTTCTGAGATGACTGAAGAGGAGTATACAAAAATAGGTATCATCGGTGCTTTAAACTTGTATCTTGATTTCTTAAATATTTTCTTATACCTACTTAGACTCTTTGGTGCATCTTCTAGCCGTGATTAACGTAGTTTATAAAAATTCCAAAATATTAATAGTATATAAAGAGAGCGGTCTTCCGACTGCTCCTTTAAAAAATTCAACTAATGATAACTTAGTTTCTAGGGTTGCAAATGAATTTCCTCAGATTATGGCTGTTTCAGGCTATCAACCATGGGAAGGGGGATTAGTCCATAGGCTCGATAATCTAACTAAGGGACTTGTTCTTTTTGCTCTTAGTCAGAGTGCTTTTGACTTTCTTAATTACCAACAAAAAAATGATATGCTAATTAAAGAGTATAGAGCCAAGTCAAATGGAATAAATACTGTTTTACCAGGATTTCCGCCATACACCTTTAATTGTGTCGATGATGGTCCTGTTAGTATTATTTCTTGTTTCAGAGCTTTTGGACCAAAGGGTGCAAGTGTACGTCCTTTAGCTATAAAAAATGGAGAAAAAGTCTATAGAACAGATATAGTTAAGGAGACTGAGAACTCTTATATTTGTACAATTACTCAAGGCTTTCGTCATCAAATTAGGTGTCACATGGCCTGGGCTGGACATCCATTAACTGGGGATGAGCGATATGGTGGAAAAGATGGTGAATTCGGTCTTGAAGCCATTGGATTAACCTTTGTTGATCCTGAGAGCAAAAAAAATATATCAATAAAAATTTGATTAATGTGTTGACAAAAAGTTAGGCAATATTGTAAAAAGTCACACATCAAAGGTGATAGCATTTAGTTGTTATCACCTTTTTTCGTACAAAGGCGTACCGTTTGCTCTCGGTACGCTTCATTTTTTTTAACAAGGAGAGGAGAAAAATGTATTCATCTGTTGACACTATCTGGGTGCTTTTAGGTGCGGCTTTGGTATTCTTCATGCAGGCTGGATTCGCAATGGTAGAGACGGGCTTTACAAGAAGTAAGAACGCAGGAAATATTATCATGAAGAATGTAATGGACTACTGCATTGGAACGGTTGCATTTTGGCTCATTGGCTTTGGCTTAATGTTTGCAGGAGATGGTCCTATTATTGGTGGCTTTGATCCTTTTATTAGAGGAGATTATTCATCAACATTTCCTTCCTTTGCATTCGTTATTTTCCAGACAGTATTCTGTGCAACTAGTGCAACTATAGTTTCTGGTGCGATGGCAGAGAGAACAAAGTTTATTTCTTACTGTATCTACAGCTTACTGATATCACTATTTGTATATCCAATTTCAGGGCACTGGATTTGGGGTGGTGGCTGGCTTGCAAGTCTTGGATTTCATGATTTTGCAGGAAGTACAGCAGTTCACATTGTAGGTGGTGTTGCAGCATTAATTGGAGCAATATACCTTGGACCAAGAATTGGAAAATACGATGAGAATGGAAACGCAAAGGCAATTCCTGGACACAGCTTAACACTTGGTGCATTAGGTTGTTTTATATTGTGGTTCTGTTGGTTTGGCTTCAACGGTTGTTCAACAGTATCAATGACAGGTGATGATACATTAGTTTCAGCATCAAAGATTTTTGTTACAACAAACATGGCTGCTGCAGTTGCAACTTGTTCAACCATGATACTTACATGGTTGAGATATGGAAAGCCAGATGTATCAATGACTCTTAACGGTTCTCTTGCAGGACTAGTTGCAATTACAGCGGGGTGTGACCTAGTTACACCAGTAGGTGCGGCAATTATCGGTCTTATTGCAGGTGTTTTAGTAGTCTTTTCTGTAGAGTTCTTTGAAAAGGTTGTAAAGATAGATGACCCTGTTGGTGCTGTTTCAGTTCATGGTGTTTGTGGTGCTGTTGGAACTATCCTTACAGGATTATTTGCTGAAGAAATCGGACTATTTTATGGTGGTGGATTTAGCTTCTTCCTTACTCAAATACTTGGTGTAGTATCAGTAATTGTATGGGTTGTAGTAGTAATGACAATTATCTTCTTTGTAATTAAGAAAACTATTGGATTAAGAGTAAGTGCTGAAGAGGAAATTGCTGGTCTTGATATTAAAGAACATGGACTTACAAGTGCATATGCAGACTTCGCTCCTGTTTACATTAATACTTCAATTAATAGTGAGCCTACAGAGGTTTTTGCTAAGGCTCCAGCAAAGGTTGAATACCCTGAGCCAAGTGAAAAGAGTGATGCTAAACTTACAAAGATTGTAGTAATTGCAAGACAGAATAAGTTTAATGAGCTAAAGCATGCTCTTGCATTAATTGGTGTAACAGGCTTAACACTTAGCCATGTAATGGGCTGCGGAATGCAGAAGGGTAAGACAGAGTACTACAGAGGTGTTCCTGTAGAGATGACAGTTCTTCCAAAAGTAAAAGTTGAAATCGTTGTTTCAAAGGTGCCTGTTATGAAGGTTGTTGATACTATTAAGGAAGTCCTTTACACAGGTCACTATGGCGATGGTAAGATTTTCATCTACGATGTTGAAAATGTTATTAAGGTAAGAACAGGTGAAGAAGGTTACGACGCACTCCAGGACGATGTATAAATAGCTTTGTGGGATCTCGAAAGAGGTCCCACATTTTCACTCTTCTCTAGATGTGATAATTCCATCTTTAGAGACTTCTTCAATCTTTCTCTTAGTCTCTTCAAGGGTTTTATTTAATCTTTTAGTAAGCAATGTTGCTTCTTCATAAATTTTTAATGATTCCTCAAGACCAGTGTTTTCGTCACGAAGTTTTTCAGTTAACTCTTCAAGCTTTTTTAAATCACTTTCAAAACTCATATTATTCTCCAATTATTGCATTTAGTTTTCCATCATATAAATCAATTGTAATTTGGTCATTTACTTTAACATCCGCTGATGTTTTGATAATTTTCCCATCTTTACTATATACAATTGAATAACCTCTTTTTAATACCTCTTTAGGTGAGAGCGCAGATAGCTCCTTCGAAGTAGCTGCTAATTCTTGCTCCTTATCTTTTACTTTTGCTCTTATTAGATAGGATAAATCCTTTGATAGATTATTAATATTATATTCGTTATTTATAATCTTCTTTTCTATAAGAGGCTTTAATTCATCACCTTCAAGAGTGTGACAATAATCCTTTATTTTATCATTTATATTAGAGCTAATTAAATCATATAACCAAGAAACCTTAATTAAAGATGAATTAATTCGGTGATTTAACATTGAATTAACTCCATCCGGAGAAGGTACGTGGTAGCTATTTACCTTTGTAAGCATAATTGCTTTTACATCAGAAAGTGCTGAAAGACTATTTTGACTTTTTAATAATATATTTTTAATTAACTGTGAAAGCTCATTAGAAATAGTTTTAAGCTTAACTCTATCACTATATATTCCTTCAGTTGCAATTACTGCTCCTTCAGTTGGGGTAATTGCTCTAACATCTGCAACGTAATCACTTAAGCTGTAGTCCACTTCGTGTCCAACGGCAGAAATAACAGGTATCTCAGAGTTATGTATTGCTTCAATTACTAATGGATCAGAAAAGCAAAGCAAATCCTCTTTTGATCCACCACCTCTACCAACAATTAAGACATCACACATTGGAATTAAGTTTGCATTATTAATTTGATTACTAATATCTTCAGCGGCACTTTCACCTTGGACTAAGCATGGATAGATAACAACATCAAGAGAGGGAGCTCTCTTTTTTAATGTGTTTAACATGTCCTCAATTGCGGCTCCATTTGATGCTGTAACAATTCCAATTCTAGTTGGGTATTTAGGAATACTCTTTTTATTTTCAATATCAAAGTATCCTAAGCTTTGGTAGTATTGTTTTCTTTTTTCAAGCTCAATTAATATTTCTCCATCACCTTGTCTTACTATTCTTTGACAAATAATTTGGTATGTGCCTCTTGGCTCATATACATCAATATTGCCATAAACTGTGACCATATCACCATTTTGAGGAATGTATGAGCTAGGAGTTCTTGAAAAACGGAACATTACCGCACTTATTTGGCTTTCTTTATCCTTTAATGTAAAATACCAGTGTCCTGTAGCAGATGGCTTAAATCCTGATACTTCACCTTCAATTGTTAAGTTATAAAAGGACTGTCTGAAGGTTTCTTTTATTATCTTATTAATTTCACTTACCTTTAAAGGTTTATCAATTAGAGCATTATCAAGTGTCATTCTTTTTTGCTCCCATCAAGCATGAAAAATGAAAAAATAGTCATTACAATAGAAAGAATTATACATACATATATTGGTAAATAATATGTAGTACATAGTAGCATTGAAAAGGCTATTGAAAGGGAAGGGGACAAAATAAATCTTTCATCCTTAAGTGATAGAAGTAGTAATAGTAGTGCTATAACACTAAATATTATTGTTAATTTTATATCACCACTATTAGATGTAGCTAATATGATAGCTGCATTTACCTTATTTATTTTATAAAGAGTTTTGGTAAAGATAATAATAAATATTAGAGCGCATATTGCAGAGATGGCAAAACTAATTGAAGTTGAAAGAAAAAATGATAAAACACCTTTAAGTGCTAGCATCATTAAAAATGGTGATGATAGCTTTTTAAATCGTACAGAAAAGGTGCTTAATAGTATTAGTATTATTGATAATATTAAAAATGTAATCATAAAAGAAAAGCTGTCCAGCAAGGACAGCTTGAAGTGTGATTGATTTTAATCAAGCCTCTTCGATAGCACCTGTTGGGCATACGCCTGCACATGTACCACAATCGAGACACTTGTCTGGGTCAATTGAATAGATGTCACCTTCAGAAATTGCTTCAGCAGGACATTCACCTGCACAAGTTCCGCAAGCTACGCATGAATCTGTGATTCTGTAAGCCATAGTAATACTCCTTACCTTATGAGATAATTAAATTATAGTTAGACTCCCTTGGCCTCGTCAAGGTGATTTTTGATTCAATATACTTTAATTATTGCAAGTGTTTTGATAAAATCCGTTAACCATGAAGAAACTTGTAATAGCTGAAAAACCCTCAGTAGCTAGGGAAATAGCAAAAACACTATTTGCTTTTGATCGTTTTCAAGGATATATCGAAGGAAGTAATTATATCGTAACTTGGGCTCTTGGACACCTTGTTGAGCTTTGTGATCCAGCGCACTACAGTGAAAGATATAAAAGATGGTCAATAAAAGATCTTCCAATGCTTCCAGAAACATTAGAACAAGAAGTAATTGAAGATACTAAAGACCAATTTGAAAATATAAATGCACTTTTAAAGCGAAGTGATATTGAATCTGTTGTTATTGCAACTGATGCAGGTCGTGAAGGTGAGCTTGTCGCTAGATGGATTTTAAAGCTTTCTGGCTATAATGGTAAGCTTGAAAGACTTTGGATAAGTAGCCAAACTGAAAAAGCAATTAAAGAGGGCTTTGCAAACCTAGTTCCTGCTTCACTCTATGATAATCTTTACCATGCTGCCGAGGCTCGTAGTGCGGCTGACTGGTATGTTGGTATGAATGTTTCTCGTGCATTAACTTGTCACTATGATGCGAAGCTTTCAGCAGGTAGAGTTCAAACACCAACTCTTGCTTTGATGACTAAACGAGAGGATGAAAGGGAAGCTTTCTTGGGTTCTGGCTACTATACAGCTCGTGCTGATTTTGGTCTTTTTTCTGCATCATACTATCCTGAGGAAAACTCGATTCGCTTTACAGATAAAAAGGTAAAAGAGGAGTTTGAAACTTCTTTTAAGGGTAAAGAGTGTGTAGTTAGCGAGCTTAAGGATGAAGAGAAGGAGGAAAAACCGCCTCTACTTTATGATTTAACAGAGCTTCAAAGAGATGCAAACCTTTCCTATGGCTTTTCTGCAAAGGAAACACTTGATACCTTGCAACGCCTATACGAGGTTCATAAAATCGTTACCTATCCAAGAACAGATTCAAGGTATTTAACCTCTGATATTGTTCCAACCTTTAAAGATAGATTAAAGGCATTATTAAATACTCAATTTGCTTCAACTGCAAAATCATATTTGGAAGATGGTTTTGATTTTGATAATGAAAGAAATGTCAAAGAGGAAGAAGTAAGTGACCACCATGCAATTATTCCAACGGAAGAAGTTGTAAAGCTTGAAAAGCTATCTTGTGATGAAGAGAAGTTATTCAGATTAATTGCATTAAGATTTTTGGAGGTTTTGTCATCATCATACAAATATAAAACAACTACATGTATTATCGATGCTTCTGGTAAAAACTTTAAAACTCGTTTAACACTTCCACTTCAAAAGGGATGGAGAAAGGTAAGTGAGGATGCTGGGATAAAGAGTACTGCTGCCGTTGATAACCTCGATATTAGCTTTGCTATTTTACGTCTTCATGAAGGTGATAAAGTAAAGATTGAGGATATAGTTGTTAGAGAAAATAGTACAACTCCTCCTGAGCGTTATACAGATGCAACTCTTCTTTCAGCTATGGAGCATGCTGGTAGGTTTGTAGATGATTTAGATATCAAGGGTAATTTAGCAAATGGTCTTGGTACCCCTGCAACTCGTGCAGAGATCATCGAAAAACTGGTACAAAATAGATATGTTGAGAGAGAAGGAAAGTACTTTGTACCAACTGCAAAGGGTAGAGAAGTTGTTAGACTTGCTCCAAAGGTATTACAGTCTCCTGAATTAACTGGAATTTGGGAAAAAAGATTAGATGATATTAGTAAGGGAACAGGGGACTATGACAAGTTTATTTTAGACATTAAAAAGATGGCTAGTGACTTGGTTGAGGAGGTTAAGAACTCTTCTCTTGTATTTGAACCTCACTTTGTAGATTCAAAAAAATGTCCATTCTGTGGAAGTGAAATGATGAAAAGCATCGCTCTTGATGGGTGTGTTCACTACATCTGTCAGCGTCTTTCATGCTCTTATGAGGAAAAGCTTGTAAAAGTGCCTATTGATACAGGAGCAAGTGTTAAGATTAAAAAGGCACCTCAGTTTACTAGCGATGGAAAAGTTAAGGTTAGCCTAAAAAAGCCTACTGTAAAAATTGCTAAAACAATATATGAAACGAAGATAGAAGTAGTTCATGAAAGTAAAAAGAAAAACAGAACCTTTGATAGTGAAAGAAATGTTAAGAAAAATAATTTTTCTTCATCTTCTTTTTCTGATGTAGGTGGTGGTACTTTTGCTGATTTCTTTAAGCAATCACAGGAGAGAGCGGAAAAGAGGAGTAAAAAGAGAAAATAGTTATTATAATAACATATTGTTATTTTATAGACATTATTTTACTAATCTGCTAATATCCACGATATGGATATTGGTATTGTAGGTTTTGGTAAAATGGGAAAGAGGATTTATGATTTAGCTCACGAATCCTCTTATTGTGTAAAAGCTGTAATAGATTGTTTTTCAGATGATGTAAGAGTTACCTCTAAGACTATTAGTAAAGAATCTTTAGAGGGCTGTGATGTTGTTATCGATTTTTCACATCCATCTACTGCTGTAGAAAATATTAAGAAGTATGTTGACTACTCTATACCTGCAGTAATTGGAACAACAGGATGGTATGAAAGAGTTGATGAAGTTAAAACTTATACTCAAGAAAAGGGTGGAGCAATTCTTTGGTCTGGAAACTTTTCTTTAGGCGTTGCTGCAACTATTAAGATTGTTTCATATGCTTCTAAACTTATGAATACTCTTACTGAATATGATGTAGCTGTACATGAGATACACCATAACAAAAAGGCTGATAGTCCATCTGGAACTGGTTTGATGCTTGCTAAAGAGGTTATTAAAAACCTTGATAGAAAGGATGAAATAGATACAGAATGTCAGCATCAAAAGATAAGACCAAATGTACTTCATCTTTCCTCAAGTAGGGTGGGAAGTGTTCCTGGCATTCATGAGGTTATTTTTGATAGTGATGTTGATACTATCACAATAAGTCACAGTGCAAGAAGTCGTGATGGTTTTGCTTCTGGCTCTCTTAGCGCTGCAAAGTGGTTAATAAGTGAAAAGAGAGTAGGTCTCTTTTCAATGGATGATTTAATAAACAATATTCTTGGAGAATGATATAAAAATGAAAAAGAGTGATTTATTTAGAGGTGTTTTTACTGCTTTAATTACACCTTTTACCGATTATGGTACAGTTGATTATGCTGCACTAGAGAGAATTATTAACTTCCAAATCGAGAATGGAATTGATGGCTTAGTACCTTGTGGCACAACTGGTGAAAGCCCATGTCTTTCTCACGAGGAGCACGATAGAGTAATTGCTCAAACAATTAAGTTTGCTAAAGGTAGAGTTCCAGTAATTGCTGGAACAGGTTCTAATGCTACTAATGAAGCAATTAGACTTTCTCAACACGCTGAGGATGCAGGTGTTGATGCTGTATTACTGGTAAATCCTTACTACAATAAGCCTAACCAGGAAGGTTTATATAGACATTTCAGAGCTATTGCTGATAGCGTAAGTGTTCCATGTATTTTATACAATATTAAAGGTAGAACAGGTGTAAACTTGGAAACCGATACATTAATTCGCCTTGTTAATGATTGTCCTAATATTTATGCTGTTAAGGAAGCAAGTGGTAATCTTGACCAGATGACCGATGTAATTAATAGAACTCCAGATGATTTCACAGTCCTTTCAGGAGACGATAATCTAGCTCTTGAGCTTGTAAGAAGAGGTGGTGATGGTGTTATTTCTGTTGCTTCAAACCTTTTCCCTAAGCAGATGGCAAAGATGGTTCACTCTGCATTTGATGGCGACTATGCTACAGCTGAAAAAATTGAGAATGTATTTGCTCCATTCTTTAAAACTTGCTTTATTGAAACCAACCCAATTCCTATTAAAACTGCTATGGCTCACTATGGTAAGTGCCGTGAAATTTTCCGTCTTCCAATGTGTCCTCTTGAAAAGAGTGAACATAGAGATGTTTTAATTAAGAGTACAGATGATATCTTTGCTGCAATTGAGAGAGGTGAGATCTAATGGCTAGAATTAATAGTAACTATACAAAGCTTGCATCTGGTTATCTATTTCCTGAAATTGCAAGAAGAACTAAGCTTTGGAGTCAAAATAATCCTGGAATTGAGTTAATGCGTCTTGGTATTGGTAATACTACAGAAGCTCTTCCTCTTGTACTTGTTGATGCTATGAAAGCAAAGCTTGATAAGCTTTCATCAAGAGACACATATACAGGCTATGGTGATGAGCAGGGGGATACTCCATTAAGAGAAGCTTTAAAGGACTTCTATAAGTCTCACTATGGTGTTGAGCTTTTAGCAGATGAATTCTTTGTCTCTGATGGTGCAAAAAGTGATGCTGCAAATATTCAAAATCTTTTTTCTGAGGATTGTATTGTAGCAGTTCAAGACCCTGCTTACCCAGTATATGTAGACTCAAACGTAGTTGGTGGTAGAAGTACTGGCTTTGTTGATGGTCAATATAAGGGTTTTGTATACCTTGAGGGTAATAAGGAAAATGGCTTTGTACCACTTCCTCCAAAAGAAAAAGTTGATATCATCTACCTTTGCTTCCCAAATAATCCAACTGGTGCTGTTGCAACAAAAGAACAACTTAAAGCTTTTGTTGACTATGCAAGAGAGAATAAGGCTGTAATTATCTTCGATGCAGCTTACTCATCATACATAGAGGATGACGAGCTTCCACGTTCAATCTATGAGATTGAAGGTGCAAAAGAATGTGCAATTGA
>JAQYFM010000100.1 GCA_028723145.1 Spirochaetales bacterium
TCTTCTTCCTCAGGTGTTATAGCACATGAAAATAAAATCAGTGCTATTAGAAGAAGCATTAATAATCTTCCTTTTCTCATAACTCCATAAATGCAATAAAGTTGTAATTATACAACAAGCAATATATGTATCCAAATATGATAAAAAAAGCAAGATAAGTAAAGGTTACAAATTATAACTATTATGACAATTTGTTACATTTTGTCATAATCAAACAAATCCCCCTTGGCATGTGAGCTTACCAAGGGAGAAAGATCGATCTATCTTAAATGCTGAGGGGCAGCATTAAAAGACTAATTGGTTTGGTTTTCAATAACATTCCAAGCGTTATTACCATTATCTACTACAATATATCCGTTTTTAATGTATTTAATATCAGGGGCAAATGGGAAAGTTCCTCCAGATATGACTAATCTTGCTACAGGATCAGTTTTTCCATAGAAATCATTAAGTTCTGAGAATCCTGTAAAGATTCCTCCTGTAATTTCTATAGATTTATAACTACCTCCACCTGGAGAACGAACTATTCCATTATAACTACCACTATTAATGATAATTTTAGAAATATTATTTTCATCTTCAGTTCCATCTATTGCAATACTATAATCAGCAGATACTGTTGTATCAGAGACAGTTAAAATAGAATTTTTTGCACTGTTTCCAGCATATAACCCTTTACACCAATACCAATACCAGTGAACATCATTTTTCGTATCCTCCTTCTTTTCATTTATGGCACGAATTGTAGAATTACTTACTGACACATTGGCTTTTTCACCTCCTACCATTAGGGCAGTCCTTTTATGTGCAAGGAATTTATTGCTATCAGGATTAACAGTAATTTCAGTTTCTTTAATTTCTACAGTATTTGATCCCTTTACATGAATACCACATCCATTAGTTGTAATCTTACACTTATAGATTTCAACACCAATATTGTCTTCTGTTCTTACTGCTCTCTGGATATTTTTTGTCTCAATGACTAAATTCTTTAAGGTTACAATTTTTGTCTTATCTGTTCCTTTAATTCTTATTCCATACGATTCAGTACCACTATCATCCCCTGTTTTATCTTCAAATAATCCAGTTAATTTTATTTTGTGGTTATTACCATCAATAATGATACTCTTATCTGTATTAATCTCAATACAAGAATATTTTTCGACGCTAACATCTTTTGATATGTCACTGTTCAGGATTATTTCAGCACCGTCAGTAGCAGCATCAATAGCTTCCTCAAGAGAATAATAATTTGAATCACCAATCTTTGCCACTATAATTTGAGATACAATCCATTTACCATTTTCTTCTTTTGTTTCATATCCATTTGCAACATATTCTGAAGGATCAAATGAGAATGTACCACCTGTGATGTTTCCAATAAAGTCTGGATTATTACCTGTTTTTTTAATGTCGCCATTAAAAGTTCCACCAGTAACTGCTAATTCATGTATAGCATTATCTTTTTTACCGCTACTTGAAATTTCAACATCACCATTAATAACGCTATTTCCTTCAACAGTTACTTTTGGTCCTGTGTATGAAGAATATCTACAAACATCAAATGCAACTTTTCCTGCTCTAGCAGTAATAGTTGAGTCTTTGATTAAAACTATTCCATTATTGTTTGAAAGTGTGTATGGATTTGTATATGGAGAATAACTACCATCAAGTACCATATTTTCAAGTGTTAAATTACTATAATTTTGAATAAGAATATAAGCTTTATTTGAAGTTATTTTTCCGTTCATGAACTTGATTGTAGAATCCTTAAGGAGTTGGAAACCATTAGTCTCAGTACCCGAAGAACCTACTGTTGTTCCATCAATATTATAGGTATTACCATCAAAATCAAAAATAATTTTTTTATTAGAAGGCACTTTAATACCATTTCCAGAAGCAGATGAAAGGAGTTTAATTGTTGTTTCTGTATCATCTTTAACTAAAGCAACAGCATCATCAAGAGAAGCATATTTTACACCATTGACTTCAGCAATATATGTAACTGCTTTATAAGTAACTTCAAATGGACTGAAAGACTTTGTCTTAATAGTTAAAAGACCAGATGCAGAATCATAATAGTAAGCACCATTCTGATTATCTTCAGAAGGAGTTGCTGTTGCATTAGAGAGTTTCTCCATTGCATTTCCATTATGAGTTACGGATACTGATGCAAGACCACTTTGGAGTTTAACCTCTGCTACTACAAAATCTGCAAGAGTTCCTGTAACAGGTGAAGAATACTGTGTAACTTCACTTGTTGTATTGTTTGTAGATGTAAGTATTGATGACATACCGATTTCATAAGCGATTGTTGATTTTCCATCTTCAGTTACACCTGTAGAAGTTGTATCAACAGTAAGACTTAATTTCATTTCATTGGTTGTATTATTTTGATCAATACTGTTTGTAGTAATAGCATTTGAAAGAATGTTTTGAGCTACAGTTTTAGGAACAGTTGCTGATACCTTTTCATCAACAGCATCACCTTTTTTATTGATTGTAATATCATTATTTGAAGAAGTATCAAAAGCATCAGAAGAAATATTTCTGTTCATTACATCAGGATTTATTTCTGTTTCAAAATCAGCATTAGTTAATATTTCATCCAATGTTCCTTGTACAGTAGTTGTCATATTTGCATATACTGTTGCAACTACTGATCCAGAAGCGTATTCAAGACCATTTTCTTTGTTCTCAAATCTAACAGTAACTTTATAAGCACCTGCTGGTAATGTATATATTCCTTCAACAGGATATTTTTCCTCAGTACCAGTAAGGTTTGTAACCTTAACTTTTTTATCAAACTTTGCAAGTTGCGCAGAGTTAAGGGCTTGATTCTGTTTTATATTCATAGTTATTTTAGCAGTATCAACTACTAAATATCCATTGCCTCTAGAAACAGGATTTACTCTAACAGTAACTTTATTATCACTACCTTTTACAAGAGTTACGCTTGAGTTTGTTCCTGTATAAGCTAAACCAGTTTCACTATATGATGTATTTAACTTACCTTCTTCTGTATAAGCATAAAGAGTAAACTCCCATACACCCTGTGAGAAACCAGCAACCTTTTTTGTAAGTCCTTTATTCACATTATCAATCCAAGCAAAATTGGTTTGTCCACTAATCAAGCCAGTATTATCTCTCTTAACTGCCTTGTAAGCCCAGTAGTAATCATTGGCTTTGAATGGATCCAATGATGCAGTCAAACTTCTTGATGTTGACTCATCAAAGCTAACACTAACAGTTTCGTCACTAACTGGAGTTATTTTATTCTCACAAGAGATAAACAAACTCGCAATCATCAAAACTGTCAAAAGAA
>JAQYFM010000101.1 GCA_028723145.1 Spirochaetales bacterium
GCAATTGGAATAAGACGGAAGATTATTAGTCCTACAAGTGTTGGCAAAATAAATAACCAAGGTGTTATCCAGCTATGCCATCTATAAGATTTTGTTTTTGTCAAACTACACCTCCAAGAAAGATGAGGCATATGCATACACAGCATATGCCTCTAAGAATAGTAAGTTAAAAATTATTTGTAATAACGAGCAAGTACTTTGTTGATACTTTCTGTAGCACTCTTCATACCTGCATCGAAGCTTGTTTCACCATTGATAATACTATCGATAACACCATTAAGACCCATAGTATCAGCAGCACCATATCCTCTCCATTCATTCCAACCCTTTGTGTAAGAGGTTGTCATTTCATCATTAGCCATATCTCTTAAGAGCTGCATATCTTTTCCAGGTTGAACTGTTAAGTCAACAAATGCATCTGATTCTGTAAGAGGTTTGTATGCAGGAATCTTACCAGCCATGAACTGGTCTAATGAAATACCTTGACCTGCGATGAACTTAACAAACTTCCAAGCAGCATCAGCATTTTCTGTATATGGAGAAAGTGCATAGCTATCTGGCCAAGCATATGTAAGTCTCTTTGTGCCACTTGGACCCTGAGGTACTCTTACAAAGCCCCACTGGAACTTGTCGCCAATCTTTCTAAAGTCATCAACATACCAGCCTCCATCAACCCACATTGCACAAAGCTCGTTAGGGAATACTTGCTGGTTCTTGAGAGCACTCATATCCTTCTGGCGAGGAGCAGAATGATCAACAAGTACTAAGTCTGTTAACATCTTGAGAGCTTCCATTGCATTAGCATCTGGTTCGAATCTCATTGTATCACGATTTACGAGGTAACCATCGTTAGCAAAAATCCATGATTCAGCATGAGCATATCTACCATAGAACCAGTATCCCCACTGGTCAGGAGTTCCATCACCATTTTTATCAATTGTAAGTTTTTTAGCAGCTTCTCTGAATTGTTCCCATGTCCAATCATCTGTTGGATATGCAATACCTGCTGCATCGAACATATCTTTGTTATAGTAAAGAACTGTATTTACAAGAGCAAATGGAACAGCATAGTAGTGATCTGCATTTGCGATACTCTTTGTTACATCAAAAATTGGCTTATAGAATTCATCAAAAAATCCTGTATCTGCTGCAATTAAATCATCAAGATTTCTAAGTAATCCTTCTTCAGCCCATTCTTCAATGTAACCAGATGAGAGAGTAAATACATCTGGGAGTCTCTTTTGTTGAGCCTGAATTCTTAACTTTGTCCAATACTCTTTTGTATCAACAATAGTATTATTAATTTTGATTCCTGGGTTCTGAGCTTCAAATGCTGCGATAATAGATCTATTTTGTTCTATCATTTCAGGATCCCATGTCCACCATTCCAGTGTTACAGTTTTGTTTTCAGAAGCCTTAGTTTCACTTGATCCATTTGCAAAAAGTGAAAAACACATAATTAAAACTAATAATACTGATAACAACTTTTTCATACTTTAGCCTCCTAAAAGTATAATAATAATTAAATTTTATATCCTAGTTTTAATAAAAAGCAATGTTTTTATTTATTAATTGATTTATATAATGGGGAAAAAGTACTCATTTGTTTTATTTAATCTTTTTATATTGAAAAGTGTGTAATTTGAGTAGTGAGCTCTTAAAGAATTTTGTGCGTTTAGAACTAGAATAACCCCAAAAATTAGTTTTTAAGCTGATTGGTATTTAGCCTTAGTTGAAAGTGATAATGCTATTGGCATTGATATTTGGTATATTGGGACTAATAGAGGATAAAATAGTAAAAAGGTTTAATGCTCTTTTCCTATTTTTTATCATAAATAATTACTCTTTTTTCTTTTGTTGGTATATTTCAATATGTTTGGAGAAATATAAAAATGGCAAAGAAGAAAACACCTATTACATTATTATGTGGATATCTTGGAGCTGGAAAGACAACACTTTTAAATAAAGTTTTAAATAACCAAGAGGGATATAGAGTAGCAGTAATTGTAAATGATATTGGAGAAATAAATGTTGATGCATCCTTAATAGCTAAGGGTGGTCATATTACAGATACTAGTGATATCGTCCCTCTTACAAATGGTTGTATCTGCTGTACCCTGAAGAGTGAAATGACGAAGGGAATAGAGAAGCTTATTTCTAAGGGCCTTTATGATTACATTCTTATTGAGGCTAGTGGAGTATGTGAACCAATGCCTATTGCTCAGGAGCTTGAGTTAATTAGAAATGGTTATCTTGATAATGTTGTAGGCGTTGTTGATGCATCTCGCCTTGTAGATGAATTTGCATCAGGTGAGAAGCTATTAAAGAAAGATGAAATTGCTGAAGAGGATATCGAAAGCCTCTTAGTTCAGCAGATTGAATTCTGCTCAACTCTTGTAATTAATAAAAAGGACTTGGTATCACCAGATGAGCTTAAAAAGGTTAGAATGGTTGTATATGCTCTCCATCCAGGTGCTAAGGTAATTGAAACAAGTCAGGGAGATGTAGCTGTAAAGGATATCCTAAATACTAATTCCTTTGATTTCGAAGCAGTTTTTAATAGTGCAGGCTGGTGTCAGGCTCTCTCTAAGGAAGGTGAGCTAGGAGATGCAGAGGATGAAAATAATCCTGATCATCACCATGAGCATGAACATCATGAAGAGGAGGAACACCACCATCATGATCACCATCATCATGAACATAGACATGAGGGTGAGAGTGAGGATGAATATGGAATTGGTACTTTCATTTACTATAGGAGAACTCCCTTTGACAGGGAAAAGCTTCGTGCCTTTGTGCCATCGTTTCCAAAGAATATAATTAGATGTAAGGGTGTTATTTGGTTTAGTGATGAAAATGACATGGCTTATATTTTAGAAACTAGTGGACGTCAAATGCTATGTGGTGCATATGGAAGATGGATTGCAACTGCACCTGAAAGAGAGAAAAAGCAGCTTCTTAAGGAAAATCCTCAGCTTAGAGCCGATTGGGATGAAAAGGTTGGCGACAGGATGATAAGGCTTTGTATCATAGGACGAAATTTAGATAAAAAAGAGATTGCAAAAAAGTTTGATGAACTCTTAGATAAATAAGATATTAAAGGGACAGTAGATAATAAAACTAATACTGTCCCTCATTATAGACAAAAGAAATAATTATTCTTTATCACATAAGAATGGCACCATATAGAAAGGCTTGAAATATAAGCTATTATCTTTTGAGACATCTTTTTGAGAAATAAGATAGGTATTTCTAATACTCTTTGAGTACTGACCTGTGACCTTCTAGTTGGACCAAAAATCCAATTAGGAGGTTATTTGTTTAAAAGACAGTAACCATGTTGTTAGACCACAATTTGTTTTTTATGAATTGCAGGAAGAATCCATCAAAGCTTAGATTAGCAAATATCAAGTGAAATAAATACCATGGGTACTTTTCAAAATATTTTATTACTCCAGATTTAGTTTTAACGCAGTGACTATAATAGCCATGTACTACCATATCATGTCTACCACAGGTACACTCTAAACTATGTATATCTATACTTCTAATAATTGAATCATAAGTCTCTTGTGATATTACACTATTTTCTTTTTCTACCTTTAGTGTAATCATTTAATTACCTTTTTTTGATGAGAGTTATTACGAAGTGGTGTTTGTAGGTAACTCTCATATTTTTTATTCTTTAATTTCTAAGCTTTTTGACTAGTTCTTAGTCATATTCTTGGTTTCTTATCTTCATTTATTTTGATTATTTTGACTAGATTATTTCTATATAAAATATCTATCTATATTCCGGCCCAGCTGTCCCGATGAACTCAGGGATTGCATCAAAGGAAAGACCATAATCGTGGCAGAGTCCGGTGACGCGGTCATCGGCTTTGCCGTGATAAACCGTACCCACAGAAAGGAAACACCCTTTCAGTATGCAAGGGATTACATTGAAATCGATGAACTCGGAGTTGACTGCGCCCATAAACGCAAAGGCGTGGCAACGGAAATACTTAAGTTCATCGAGTACTATGCAATGGAAAACGGCATAGCAAGAATTGAACTCAACATGTGGGAGTTTAATGAGGAAGCACTGGCTTTTTACGAAGTATCAAGTTTCAAAACGTACAGAAGGTACCTTGAGAAGAGCATCTGAGCCATAATGACACCATGAACAATATGATCACATTTTAAATAACTCATCTCCGGTAATCACATTCTGGATAATATCTGAATACTTATTACGCTTATATCCACTGCTGCATATTAAAGTAATATGTATGGCGTAATCCGTATCGGTTTCCTTTCTGAACCGGGACATTCTGTTTAACAGTTTTTCGTATTCGTCAGAATCTAGAGAGTAGGCTTCATTTGTAAACTTCATTTCACAAAGATTGATTACTCCATCTTTTCTTACAATAAGCAAATCTATCTGAGCTCCATCCTCTTTATTGCTGCCATGCCATGAATACTCATCTGATTCAATACCACTTATCCCCAGTGCCAGTTTTATCTGTGTGATATGATTAAGACACACGATTTCAAATGATTTTCCTCTCCAGGAATAATATCCCGGGGTATTTATCTGTTCTTTCCAGGATTTAAGTTTTTTATTATTTAAGAACATAATGCTGAAAAGCACGAATGGATCAATCAACTGATAGAAAGACTCTTCACTTTTTTTTGTTAATTTATTGAATCTGCGAATAAATCCGCATTCCTCCAGTTCTCTGAGATCTTTCGTTAAAACTGACCCTCCGCCTATTTCCTTAACGCCTGAAAGCTGGGTTCTGGTAAGGCCATAAGAATTCCTGGCCAGAGATTCCAGAATAGCCATATGTTTTTCCGGCTTATTGAAAAGCGAATGAAAGAGACTATGGTATTCAAAATGCAGATCTCCATACTCTTTAAAACATAATTCTTCCACATTCTGAATTAAACTAAGTCTGGAATCCAAAAGATTCAGGTAATAAGGAACACCGCCAAAAATCATATAACTCTCTATCATTTGGCTTCGGGTCATAACCATATTGTTATATTCAAACAACTCTTCACACTCAGCCAGCGAAAATGGAGCAAGATGTATGCGTTTGGTTATTCTGTTGTGAAACCCTTTCCGATCATAGATTAGGTTGTTTAATATCCAGGATGTGGCTGAACCGCATACAATTATCAAGATATCGTCTTTAGATGAAGCATAGCTGTTCCAGAAGTATTCAAAGGCGCTCTTAAAATCTGATTTGGCAGTATCCATCCATGGAAGCTCATCAAGAAAAATGACTCTTTTATTATTTATTGGTTCACGATAAAGTCCATCACTATCAAGCATCTTCCGAAGCATTTCAAAAGCTTCAAACCAGTCTGATGGTATTTTTTTATCATGATAACCATATTTGATGAGACTCGAATGGAATGTCTTTAACTGGCCCTGTGTTTTCTCATCGGCAATTCCTGTTGTATAGAAAGAGAAATGATTATTGAAGAATTCTTTTATCAGATATGTTTTGCCAACTCTTCTTCGGCCATATACCGCAACAAGTTCGGGTTTCTTTGATAACAGACACTGCATAAGACAGTCTTTTTCTCTTTCTCTTCCAATAATCCTCATAATATCACCTTACATTCACATATTTCGCCATTTTTCATGTAATTCAACAATATTTGGCGATTTATGCGCTATTTCCTATATTATATTTCGCCAAACTATGATTTGCAAGTACAAAAGATATCAGTGCTGATTGCTGTATTCAGCTTCTTCTGCACCCTTACTGATACTAAATTGGATAATGTGCTGAATCGTATCGTTCGGCTCCACAGTAGCGGGAAGCCTTCCCGACACGTTTGGAACATAAATGAGCATAACATACATGGGTAGCAGGATTCATAGTGACAGGTGCACTGATGAGAGTACTTAAGAAAAACAGATAAGTTTAAGTCTGAAATCAAAACCGCGTCAAAGTCAGAACAGTGGCATAATCCGCTGATACACTCAGCATTCGGGCCTTCAATGAGGAAATTCTTTCATTTTTAAACATTTTGACTATTTCTTAGTCATATTCTTGCTTATCTATCTTCATTTATTTTGCGCTTAGTGCGCCAGTTCGGTGTCTAATACATAGTTAGGTGAAACTCCTAACCTGACAAAGCTTAACCAGCAGTCAGTATCCAGCCTTGGAGCCGAAATCGTGAGATAAGGTTTAAGCGTAGGCAGGAGAGCACAAGAGCCGCAAGGGAAACCTGAAGTGATTGGGCCTCGTAAAAATATAATGTAAGTGTCGATGCTTTTAAGCGGGCAGCAGACAGTAAGAAACAATCGATAAAGGTGATGATTGTTGAAAACTTACCGGGGTCGTAGAGCGTGGCGAGTGTGCAAGGTGTTTT
>JAQYFM010000102.1 GCA_028723145.1 Spirochaetales bacterium
TGTTGTGGATAACTCCTCAAAATGGTACAAATTCTTTCATTTTAAAATTGGACAATTATCAAAAGTAAATGCTCTGTCTCAATAAACTAAGCTGAAGAATCTTAAATAATCTTACAAAATTATATTATCAATTTAGTTCAGAGATAATTTGAATAATTTCTTATAAATTCAGAAAATAAATACAATCTTTAGTCGTTTTTTATGGTTCAAATATCAGTAATGGTATATAATAATTATATACCATTAAAAAGAACTAGGAGTATATTATGGAGTTTTCTGAGAAGATGAAAGAACTTGTCAAAAGTGGTGCTACCATTAATGAAGTTGCATCAGCTTTTGGCCTTGATGTATCTTCTCTTCCTCAAGAATGGTCCTTGTTTTTTACAAACATGATAATGTTCTCATGTTCTCAACAATTATTACTAGAGAATATGAACTCTAATATATCAAGTATGAAAGACCAAGTATCAGCACTTACTTCGGCTGTTACTTGCTTACAATCAGAAATTAGAGAAAAGCAATTTACTGGAAAACACCTATAAGAATAAAAACTCCAAATATAAGTACCAATTATTATATCTTGATTTAAATTTTTATTTTATTAATTATTAGTACCAAAATCTACTCTCAAGAGTTTGATATTCTACGCTATCATCAACTTTAATCATTGTTCCATGTTGTTCAATTAGAGATTGGAAATAGCAAGCTTTTTCTGGCTCGTCAGCTAAATAGTCATTCCATTTATGGAATGGATAATATGATAATATAATATTTGAACGTGGACGTTTTTTCTTTCCTTTTCCTTGCAAATGATTTGCTTGTCTAAATCTAAAAAATCTTTGTAATTCAGAAATCACCATTTTATCTCTCTCAATAGTACCTGCGAAATCATCGATTATCAAACACTCTGATTTTGCAAGAGTTGAATATGGTTCGTTTGCAGGATCAAAGTATCCATCTCCACGAAAGATGTCTAATAGATACTCATAACGAATGAAATTTGTTTTATAACCTTTTTTACATGCTGCTCTTCCTATAAGCACTGATAGTAACTCTTTTCCTCTTTCAGGCTTCCCAAATAAAAGAACATTTGGTTTATCTCTATCAGTTAGAAATGATAAGTCTTTTATCTTTTCATTAAATGAATCTTGGTCAATTTCATTTAATGAATCGATATTAAAACCTTTCTTAAGTTTATCTTCATTAATATAAGGAAAATCTGCACCATTAAGTTTGTTATTTGTGCTATCATTTTCTTTTCTCTCTTTTGCTAAATTAATTCTTTGTTCAAGCTCTTCTTGTAATTCAGCATGATTCATATAAAGACTATAAACAATATTAGCTAGGTGTCTATCATTAAATACTTTAAGTTCATTAAATATATTAAACATATTATTCTATTTCCCCAGACTAAACTAATTAAAAACATCATAATTATTTTGATATGTAGAAATGAAAACATTTGTCTTTTTCCTTTTTTGTGGTTTATAAATCAATTCTACTCTTTCCCTTTTAGGAGATAGTAAATGTCCTAATACTATTGAGGTTTCATCAATATTTAAAAATACTGTATTGTGCTTTTCTACAATAGTCCCTTCGCAGCATGCATATAAGTTATCAATCTGAGTTTTTACACCTCTGTGGTAAACATATCCTTCTCTAGAAACTTTAACTGGTTTATAGCTAGTATATGTTGTACTAGGAAGTGGACGTAGGTGTTCATTAGGAAGTCTATCAAAAGGTATTTCTTTTGTTGTATCGTGGACTTCGCTATTGATTTCGTTGCACCAATTAATAGCAATTTGGTTTATTTCATCTAAATCTAAATTAGTTCTAGAAGGAAGTAATGGAACTATTTGATCTTTAACATCTTCAACAAAACGTTCTACTTTGCCCTTTTCTTGAGGCCTACGGACTCTGCATAATTTGATATCAAAGCCATAATAATTAGCAAAGTTTTGCATCTCAGGAACAATTCTACGTTCAGGAGTTTCTTTGTCAATCATTATACGCTGAACAACCTGAGGCATGTTATCAAATAGGATTTCTTTAGGATATCCTCTATAGTATTCAAAAGCATATTGAATACAACTGATAAGCATAGGAAGTGATTCTGATGGTACAAACTGTACATACTTTTGTCTACTATAGCCAAGTATTAGAAGAAACACATGGAGCTTTTCCTGTTTACCATTTATATTAACAGTGTATCCAGGTAGTTCAGCCCAGTCAGCTTGTGCTTGTTGACCTGGTGTGGTTTCATATCTAATTGCAGAAATATCTAGTTCTCTTTTTATTTCTTTAACTGCTTTGGTTACTTCTGTTAAACCAATTTTAGCTCCTTTCTTTATAAGTATTCTGTGAATTGTTGTGGCATGCATTTCATTTTTCTTGAGAAGATCTCTAATGAAATCATAGTACTTTAAAATACGCCTATTATTTGGATCTGATGTTCTACTATATTTATCACTACTTCTAGCAAGAATTGATTTAATAGTATGCCTATGAATACCATATTTTCTTGAAAGTGCTAGCTGGGAAAAGTTTCCAGTTTTAAAATCTGCTCTGATACTCATTGCAATTGACTGTGCAGTCATAATCCCTCCATTTTTAGTAGAAATTGAGGATTTGATTTGAACATAACAACACTTAAAAGTGAATAAACATTCAAGATTTCAAATAATTAATATTTTGAAATTCCCTCAACAATGTTTTGAAATATTTTTTAACAAAATTATATAGCGAGAATTTATTATGTCAATGGATTATGGGTTTTTAATTACAAAATTAAGAAAATATCTAGGAATTACAATAAAAGAGTTTGCTAGTAAAATAGGAATAGATACTTCTACAGAGTTTCAATATGAAAATAGTGGTAGAGTACCAGAAAAAATAATAGAAACAATATGCAATGTTTTTAATGTTAATATGGATTATTTTGAAGAAAAAATATCTGTTGAAGATGCTATATCATTTTCTGGAGATAATCATATGCGTGTTGAACGCATAAAACTTTTAATGAATGAAAGGAATATTTCTACTAATAAAGAGCTTGCAGAATTATCTAATGTAAGTACAAGTAGACTTTCTGAAATACTAAGAGAAAACTGTCCTCTTTCATTGGATAAGGCAAAAAAGATTGCTGATGCATTAAATGTTGGAGTTGATTATATTCTCTATGGTGATGTATCTAAGAAGGATAATCCTGTTAATGATACTCTAATTAGATGGTTATGGTCTCATCCAGAAATAAGAAAAAAAATTTGGGATAAAATTCATTTTGATATTAAGTAACATGTGTCAATGAAGTACATGAAATCATCAAGAGTCCATCCTTTCCAGTCTCTGCCATAGAAGACTTCATTCTTTATCCTACCAAAGAATCCTTCACGGGCTGAGTTGTCAGGAGAGCATACCTTCTTTGAGATGGATATAACAGAAGCTACGTTTACTTCTTGAACAAATCAGAATGCGTACCAAGCCTATATAACATCAAAACTAGAACATCTCCGCGAATCTCATAAATAAGTGACCAGTCGGGCTCTACATGACATTCTCGAGTTCCTTTGTAGTAACCTTTCAAATCGTTATTTCTGTATTTTGCATCCAATGTACCACCACTGGCCAGAATATTGATTACCTCAAACAGCTTATCAAGGTTTTTATTTTGCTTTTTTTTAAGCTTTAAATCCTTTTTAAACTGAGTGGTAAACTGCACATCATACTTCATACATCAAGAGCCACCTTCAGTGCATCCATACTGGAATATCTTGGAGCCAAAGGATCGTCCATCAGCTTTCTGCCTTCATCAAAGGCTGCAGCTGTTGTTTCATTCGGTAAATCCAGTTTCAGTTCAAAGGGAATACCATGTTCGCGAATAGTTGTTCTCAGAAACAAATTAATGGCAGTGGTCATATTTAAACCGAGTTCGTTGAAAATTTCCTCTGCCTGGTATTTGATATCTTTATCGATTCTAATATTCAAATTTGTGGTTGCCATTTTTTTGAATACCTCCATTCAAATATAAAATATGCAAAACTTCGGCTATTATTAACACATTGTCATTAAAATTTATATGAAATATATTGTAATCTTTCTTTGATTTTCTTTTTTGCAATGAGAGTAATAATTATTATCTTTCCTCCCGTGCTATATTTAAAATAATATAGGTGCATATATGAGTATTGATAATAAACTTGAGATTGTTGCAGATGCTTCTTTAATCTTTGG
>JAQYFM010000103.1 GCA_028723145.1 Spirochaetales bacterium
GTTGAAAATCGCTTCTTCCCAGATCCAGAAGATCCAGGAAAGATTTTAAGAGTTATTGAAAAGCTTGGTAAGGTTGATATCGCTTTTGGTGGAATTGGTATCAATGGACATTTAGCATTTAATGAAGCTGAAGAAGTAAGTGCAGAAGAATTTGCAACTAGAACTACTAGAGTTCTTGCAATCAGTAGAGAAACTAGAGTGGCTAATGCAATAGGTGACCTTAATGGTGCTATTGATGCAATGCCAATTTTTGCTGTCACTATTGGTATGAAAGAAATCTTAATGGCTAATAAAATTAGACTCGGTGTATTTAGAAGTTGGCATAGAGCTGTATTAAGACAAGCTTTATTCCAAGAGCCTTCTGGACATTTTCCTGTAACATTAATTCAGAACCATAAGGATGCTTTAATTCTTGCAAATAGTGAGGCTTCAAAGGAGGCTTTCTAATGGTTATTTCTGCTTCAAAGGTCCTAATTGGTTCTTCATTAGTTTCTAGAGCTATCGAGATAGAGAATGGAAAAATCAGCTCTATTAATGAAACGAATGAAATCGATGATAGAATAATTATTCCAGGCTTTTTTGATATCCATACTCATGGTGGTGATATGATTGATGTAAATCATATTGAAAGCTATGAGGATGTTAATAAGCTCTCAAAATTCTTTGCCTCAAAAGGTGTTACTTCCTTCTTAGCATCAGTTATGACAGATACAAAGGAAACAACGGAGAGAATTTTAAGAATTTTAAAAGAAGCAATTGATAGAGGACTTGATGGATCAAGACTTGAGGGAATTCATCTTGAAGGACCTTTCTTATCTTTGGAATATAAAGGTGCTATGGCTCCTGAATTAATATTGGATGGAGACCCAAAGCTATTCGATTACTATCAAGAAATTTCAGGTAACAACATTCTCTATATTACCATTGCTCCAGAAGGAAAGTGTGCTTTAGATCTTATCAAGCACATAAAGAGTGAAGATAGATGTAAGGTTTCAATTGGTCATAGTGCTGCAGAATATGAAACGGCAATTGAAGCAATTGAAAATGGTGCAGTTGCTTCTACTCATACCTTTAATGCGATGAAGCTCTTTCATATGCATCGTCCAGCTATTTCAGGTGCCGTTTTAGAAAGAGATGAGGTTTATACAGAAGTAATTGCTGATGGTTTTCACCTTCATCCTGCGACAGTAAGGCTTATATTAAAAACAAAAGGAAATAAAAAGGTAATTGCTATTACAGACTCAATCATGGCTGCAGGTCTACCAGATGGTAATTATAAGCTTGGTGTTAATGATGTAGTTGTTAAAAATGGTGATGCTCAGCTATTAAATGGAGTTAGGGCTGGAAGCACTTTAACAATGGATAGAGCAATGAGGAACATAATTAAATTTACCCAGTGTGACTTACCATATGTTTCACCATTGCTTTCTGAGAATGCAGCTACAATGCTTGGTTTAAATAGGGGGGCCATAAAGGTTGGATATCCAGCTGATTTCGTGGTCTTAGATAAAGATTTGAATCTGCTTGAAACTTATGTAGAGGGCAGAAAAGTATACACAAAGGAGTGATAAAATGGCTTTAATCCCACTTCGTCCTATTTTGGATGCAACAGACAGACTTGATTACGCTCAGGGAGCGTTCAATGTTAATGCGGTATGTCAAGCTCAGGCAGTAATTGATGTACATGAAATGTTCCGCTCTCCAGCAATCTTGCAGGGTGCTGATTTAGCAAATGGCTTCATGGGTGGCAGAAAGGATTTTATGAATGCCACAATTGAAGATAAAATCATTGGTGCAAGAAATATCGCAGAAGCTGTAAAAGCAAGGGCTAAAGACTCATTTATCCCTATCGCACTTCATCTTGACCATGGTAGAGACTTTGATTCAGTTAAGGCTGCTATCGATGGTGGTTATACCTCTGTAATGATTGATGGATCATCACTTCCTCTTGATAAAAACATTGAGTTAACAAGAGAAGTTGTAAAGTATGCTCACGAACGAGGAGTTACTGTTGAAGGTGAATTAGGTGTACTTGCAGGTGTTGAAGACCATGTATTCTCTGCTGGTTCAACTTATACAAATCCTTTACATGCAATTAAATTCTTTAAAGAAACTAAAGTAGATGCTCTAGCAATTAGCTATGGAACTATGCATGGTGCAAATAAAGGTAAGGATGCAGTTGTAAGAAAAGAAATTGCAATTGCAATTAAAGAGTGTTTAAGACATGAAGGCATCCAAGGTGTATTAGTTTCTCATGGTTCATCTACAGTTCCTAGATATATTGTTGATGAGATTAATGCGCTTGGTGGTGATATCCAAAATGCTTATGGAATAGCATTAAACCAACTTAAAGAGGTTTCTCATTGTGGAATTGGTAAAATCAATGTAGATACTGATATTCGCTTAGCTGTTACAAGAAACTTAAGAGAGTATTTTGTTAACCATCCAGAGGCAAGAGAAGATAAGAGCATTAATGAAATTTGGCATCTTATGGAGAAAAATCCAAAGGTATTTGATCCTAGAGCTTTCTTAACACCTATTATGGATACAGTTATGTATGGAAATATCCCTAATGATTCAATTCGCGAAGTTACTCATCTTATTAGAAAGGGTGTAATGGAAGTTGTAGGAACTCTTATCGTTGAATTTGGTCAAGTTGGCAAGGCTAACAAAGTAGAAGTTAAGACTCTTGATGAAATGGCTGAGTTCTATAAGAAGGAGGGAATTTGATGCAACACATCTATGTGAATTTTAAAAGATTTGATGTTCCTTCCCAAATGGGTGGTGTAAATAGAATCTCTGATATTTCTTCTTATGCTTCAACTATTATTCCTAAATGTGAAAAGGAACTAGAAAAGTATAAAGGTAAGTGTGAGTTCGTGCAGTTCTATCCTGAAGCTCAAATTCCTTCTGCTGTTATTGCCGCTAAAGACTCTGTTATTGAAATTGGCTGCCAAAGTGTTTATAGACAAGATGTTAAAGTTGGTGGTAACTTTGGTGCTTTTACATCCAATAGACCTGCAGCAGCAGCTGCTGCACTAGGTTGTACAGCCGCTTTAATTGGACACTGTGAAGAGAGAAATGATAAGAATGAAATTCTTTCACTTGGTGGAAATACAGATAGAAAAGTAGTTAATACAATCCTAAATAAAGAAGTATTAGCAGCACAAAGTAGAGGCCTTAAAGTTTTATACTGTGTTGGTGAAAAAGATACAGAGTTAGATGAGTGGGATAAAGTAATTACTGAACAATTAGAGATTGGCTTGAAGGGTGCTGATTTATCATCTGTTGTAATTGCATATGAGCCTGTTTGGTCTATTGGACCTGGTAAGACTCCAGCGGGTAAAGAGTATATTACTAAGGTTGCTAAATTAATTAAGAGTGTAATTGGTAATGTACCTGTAGTTTATGGTGGAGGCCTTAAAGAAGCTAATGCCGAGATGCTTTCTTCTATAGATGAAATAGATGGAGGCTTAATTGCTCTTACTCGTTTTACTGGTGAAATTGGTTTCTATCCTGATGAATACCTTAGGATAGTCGAGCTATATATGAATGGAAAGGAGAATAAATAATGAAACTAGATTTTGAATATGGACAGGGATTAATGAGTGCAAATTTACCTGATAACACAGATGTGTTTATCCCAGGTACAACATATCCAGATCCACCATGTCTTCCTCAGGATTGGGATTCTCTTTATAACATTACAATGGATTCTATTCGTCATCCTATTGGAATGCCAACTTTAACAGAGCTTGCACATAAAGGCTCTAAGGTAGTAATTGTTATTCCTGATATCGTAAAAGGTGGATGCCAACCAACAAGTCATAGAAAGGTTTCAATAACATGTTGTCTTGATGAACTTTATAGCGTAGGCGTTGAGAAAAAAGATATTTTACTTTTAATATCTAATGGTCTTCATCCAAGAGCTACAGTAGGTGAAATGAAACAAATTTTGGGTGATAAACTCTTTAATGAGTTCTATCCTACAGGACAAATTACAAGCCATGATAGTGAAGATTATGATAACCTTGTAGACCTTGGTTATGCTCCAAATGGTGACCATGTTATCATGAATAAGGCAGTTTTTGATGCCGATGTAGCTATTTTAATTGGTCATACACAAGGTAACCCTTATGGTGGTTATTCTGGTGGTTATAAACACTGTGCAACTGGTATTACTCATTGGAGATCTATTAGTGCTCACCACGTTCCACAGGTTATGCATAAGAGTGATTTCGTACCTGTATCAACTCACTCTGAGATGAGATCAAAATTTGACTGTCAAGGTATGTTTATGGAAGAGAAGATGGGTAAGAAATTCTTCTGTTGTGATGCTGTCCTTGATACTCTTTCTAGACAAATTGAAATTAACTCAGGTTATGCAAAAGAGATGCAACCAATTAGCTGGAAGAGTGCTGATAAGAGAACCTTCGTTCCATGGGCTGAAAAGAAATATGATGTAATTGTATTTGGTATGCCTACTAACTTCCACTATGGTAATGGAATGGGAACAAACCCAATTCAGATGATGCAGGCTTTATCTGCTCAAGTTATTAGACACAAGAGAGTAATGTCTGATAAGTGTGTATTTATTTGTTCTTCAATTTGTGATGGTTATTTCCATGATGAAAGATGGCCATATTTGAGAGAGTTATATGATTTATTCCAGCATGATTATATGAATACTCTCCCAGATATGAACAGATATGGTGAATACTTTGCAACTAACCAAGAATACATTCGTAAATATCGTTTTGCAAATGCATTCCACCCATTCCATGGTTTTTCTATGATGAGCTGTGGTCACCTTGCTGAACGTGATACATCTGCAATTTATATTGTTGGTGCTAGAGAACCAGGTATTGCAAGAGGTATGGGGCTTAAGACTAGAGCAACATTTGAAGAAGCATTAGAGGATGCAAAGAAGAAGATTGTAGGACCAAATCCTAATATTCTTGCTCTTCCTATGACTTTTAAGCTTGGTGCTGTGCATCTTTGTATGAAAGATGAGCCATATCTTGGTTGATAATTAATTAAGGCCTCCATAATTGATTTATGGGGGCATGATTTTAATATATTGTATATGGGTACTCTTTATAATATAATAAATTATATAGCTTTTATATTGAGGTATCAAAGTGTTTTATCAAGAGAATTTTACTCCAATGAGATTTGTCTCAGAGGGGAGTATAAATATAAATGGTAGTAATATTGCCTATAATACAATAAGTGAAGATAATATTTTTTATGATGAAAAAGGAAATGCAATAGCATCTATTTTTTCATTTTCATATTTTAAAAAGGATGTCGAAAATAAAGCACAAAGACCTGTAATATTTGCTTTTAATGGAGGACCTGGATCTTCTAGTGTAATGTTACATATTGGCTTACTTGGACCAAAAAGAATAAAATATAATTCTAATCTTAATGATGCCAATTCACTTCCTCCATATGAAGTAATAGATAATCCAGAGTGTTTAATTGATATTGCTGATATCGTTCTTATTGATCCTATAAATACAGGGTTTGGTCTATTAATAGATAAAGATAGAGAAAATGAATTTTATGGAATTAGAGAAGATGCAGAAGCTTTTGTTTCCTTTGTTCAAATGTGGATACAGCGATATAATCGCTATCAAAGTCCTAAATATATTTTAGCTGAGAGTTATGGTTGTACGCGTGCCGCAATGGCAGTAGAAATTGCCTCAGGTCAAGGTTTTGAGCGATGCTATGATATAGCTTTTAATGGATTAATTTTAATAGGAAATACTATTACTCCAGGAAAGTATTTTAATGTTGATTTACCTATTGAAAAGGCGGTATTAGGTTTTGAGACCTATGCTGCATTAAATTGGTTATATAATACTAATCATTCTATCTCATTAGATTTATGGACACAAAATGCAAGAGAATTTGCAGATACTGAATATCTAATAGCTTTAAATAAAGGAAACAGATTAAGTGCAGAAGAAAGAAGTAAAATAAAGGAAAAGATTAAATATTTTACAGGAGTTTCTGATTATTACTTAGAAGAGAAGAATCTAAAACTTGATAGTTTCTCAATAAAAGATGAAATTTTAAGAAGTAAAGGATTAGCTATTTCACGCTTAGATGGAAGAGTGACTAGACAATTATATTCTAATCAAGAATATGAAGATAAATTTGGCTTATCAATTGATGGAGTTAGAGGTAAGTATAATCCTATTTTTATTTCTGCTTTGGTCTCTGAATTGTTTCCAATTTTAGGAATTCAAAATTTTAATAGGTCATATAAACCAGCTGTTAAGATTTCTAAAAAATGGAATAAAGAATGTGATATTTCTGCATCTGAATGTTTATCAAATACAATGAAAAGACGACATACGATGAGAGTATTTTTTGCAAATGGATACTATGATTTAACAACTGAATCTGGAGTTTTATATTATATGCTTTCCCATACTGATTTAGATAAAGATAGGGTGATAATAAAAAGATATGCAACAGGACATATGGTTTATCTTGGTGAAGATGAAATAAAAACTTTTACATCAGATGTTAGAAATTTTATTAATAGTGTGAAACCTGAAGAAAGTATGCTATTAAGTGAGTTTATTTGATAATTTGGATATATCATTTGTAATGAAATTACCCTCTATTTTGTAGTATAATTATTGTATGAAAAAAGGTAGCGATGAATCATTAAAATCAATGGTATATAAATCAATGTATGAAGATATTATGTTAGGAAAATATCTTCCTGGAATGACTTTTTCTGAAAAAGATCTTGTTGAAATATATCAGATATCAAAGTCTCCGATTAGAGAAGCTTTAATAGAATTATGCAATGAAGGAATGTTAAGAAGTATTCCAAGATTTGGATATGAAGTATTGGAAATTTCACAATCTGAATTAAGAGATGTAAAAGAAACTAGAGCAATTTTAGAGTTAGGAGCTTTAAATATTTGTTTTGATAAAATTAGTTCTGAAGATATTTCTCACTTAAGAAAGGTTATAGAAAATGCTCACAATGAAGGTGAAAAAAGTGTATTACTTCATTGGAATAGAAATATTCAATTTCATTTGGAATTAGCTACTTTAGCAGGAAATGAATATTTAATAAAACAGTTACAAAGTACATTAACGCTAATGGGTAGAGCTTATTCTCAATATCAATCTAAAAAGCATAATAAAACGACATTTAAAAGTGGCGAATCTCATAATCATGCTAATTTGATTGATGCAATAGAAAAAAAGGACAAGGAAAAAGCTTTAGAAATCCTTGCCCGTGATTTAGATTCTTTTGAACTATTATATATCCCTAATCCTCTAACATTAAGTTAAGGATTTCCTTATCAGTTTCTCTCATACCTTCTTTACCCATCTTTCCAAAGGCTTCAATAGTTTTTTCAATATCCTTTTTAACAAGGCCATCACCACTTTGGAAAGATGTTTTTTCTTCTAAGCTCATCTCCATAGCAAGTATTGCTGCTTCTAATGAAGAAGATATCTTCGCTGCACATGATGCCTTTGCTCCATCGCAAACAATTCCACCTACCATTGCAAGAGTATTTGAAATAGCCTTTGCTATTTCATTTTCTCCTCCACCCATTAAAAACGCTATTCCTGCTGATGCACCAGCTGAGGCAGATACTGCTCCACAATATGCTGAAAGTGGTCCTATATATTTCTTTTGATGTATTGCTGTTAAATTCGATAAAGCAAGTGCTCTTAATACCTCTTCTTCACTTGCATTTAAATACTCTCCATATTCTACAACTGGTAACGATACTGTTAACCCTTGGTTGCCACTTCCACTATTAATTACTACTGGTAGACTACACCCTGACATCCTTGCATCAGATCCGGCAGATGCATATGCTCTTGCTCTAATTCTTACATCATCCCAGTCATATAGCTTCTTTAGCGTCTTTCCAATTGAACAGCCATAATTATTCCTTAAGCCTTCCTCAGCTATTGCTTTATTTAGCTCTACCTGTCTTGTTAATGGCTTTCTTATCTTTTGTATATCTACATTCTTTGCATAGTAGACAATGTCTTTTAAATTAAGCAGTTTTCTTAATTCATCAAGATTATCATTACTTTCTTCATTTAAGTCTTTTTGATTTATTACTTCATCGTTTAATGAAAGTAAGTAAAGTTCATCATGACATTCTTTTAATACAGCCTTTGCTTTATTTTCACCTTTAATTGCAGTAACACTGATATATAAACCAGGGATGTTATCTGCTAATACGACTTGGCAACTTGGTGTTTTTAATAATTCATTTACCTTTGCTCTTACTTCATCTGATACAGTTGATAACACCTCTAAATGAAGATTAGAAGTTCCTCCAAGTGCACCCAGCAGAGCTGCTGCTTCAATACCCTTCATACCATTAGAGTTTGGAACTGTAACACTCTTAACATTCTTTACAACGTTTCCAGAGCATTCAACTATTAGTTTATCAAAAT
>JAQYFM010000104.1 GCA_028723145.1 Spirochaetales bacterium
CTATTAATTCTTCTTTTCAGCTTTAAGCTCTTTAATTAAGTTAAGCTTTAGATCCTTCAAGTTTTCAGAAAGAGATACTTTATAAATGTGTGGGTTTATCTGTCTCTTATAACTCTTATGGAACTGTAGTAGTGATACTTGTACAAAGTTCTGAATTTCTCTTATATCACGCTTTACTCCAATTCTCTTACCATCCTTCATCTTTAATGTAAGCAATGGTCTAATTGTATGGTAGCTTTGAGGCTTCATTACAAAGTAGTCTGCCATGCTAAATGGGTGGTAGAATGTGTATTCTTTTCCACACTCAATTTTCTCGTCATTTAGAGCAATTAAGTCTGCAAGAGCATTACCGGATGAATCATAGAAGCGATATACCTGCTTAATACCAGGATTGGTGGTCTTTTCATAACTATTACTCATTTTCATAGTAGGCTCAAAAACACCGTTCTTTTCTTTAGCAGCAAGTTTATAAACACCATTTAAACTTGATTGTGTACCACCTGTAACTAAGTGGGTACCAATTCCCCAAGAGTCAATTGGAACACCATCAGAAACAAGAGTTTGAATAATTTCTTCTGTTAAATCGTTAGATACACAAATTGTAGCTTCTTCAAGTCCTGCTTGATCAAGGCGGTCACGAATAACACGAGGAAGGTAAGAAAGGTCTCCAGAGTCAATTCTAACCCCCATATTCTTACCCTTCGCCTTGAGCTCTAATCCTACCTTTATAGCAGCATCAATACCACTTCCTAATGTATCATAGGTATCAATTAAGAATATTGCGTTATCTGGATATATTTCAGCAAACTCTCTAAATGCTTCTTCTTCGCTATCAAAGCTCATAATCCAAGAGTGAGCCATAGTACCAGCTACAGGGATATTGTATTTTCTTCCTGCATAGGTATTACTTGTTACTTTTGTTCCACCAATAAAGGATGCACGAGAAGCAATATGGGCACCATCCTCACCTTGTGCTCTTCTAAGTCCAAACTCCATGATAGAGCCTTTGCCTCTAGTCGCATAGGTCATTCTGCAAGCCTTAGTAGCAATGAGAGTTTGGAAATTAAGCTGGTTTAATATAAAGCTTTCAATAAGCTGTGCATCCATTAAATTAGTTTCAATTCTAACAAGAGGCTCTCCAGGGAAAGCTGGAGTACCCTCTTCGAATGCATATAAATCACCAGTAAAACGATATGTTGAAAGATAATCTAAAAACTCATCAGAAAACTTATTTAAGCTCTTTAGATACTTAATATCATTTTCTGAGAAAGAAAATCCTTCAAGAGCATCGATCACCTCCTCAAGTCCTGTAAAGATAGTATAACCACCATTAAATGGGTTATTTCTGTAGAAAACGTCAAATACTACTCTAGGGTTATGCTTTTGGATAAAGTATCCCTGCATCATAGTAAGTTCGTAAAAGTCAGTGATCAATGCTGATTTCATATTATTCAACCTTCTTTAGAAATTTTATCAAAGCCACAATATGGAACAAGAACAGGTGGGATTGAAACAGAACCATCTTCGTTTTGGTAGTTTTCAATTATCGCAACCATAGCTCTTGAAAGTGCTACTGCTGTACCATTTAACATGTGTACAAACTTAATCTTACCATCGTCATCTCTATATCTGATGTTTAAGCTTCTAGCTTGGTAATCAGTACAGTTACTTGTACTTGTTACTTCACCATACTCTCCATCTTCACCTCTACCAGGCATCCAAGCTTCAATATCGAATTTGCGGTATGCTGGAGCTCCTAAGTCACCTGTGGCTGTATCAACTACGCGATATGCAAGGCCAAGACCTGAGAAGATTTCTTCTTCAATTGCAAGAATCTGCTTATGAAAATCATCACTCTCTTCTGGGAGACAGTAAATAAACATCTCAAGTTTGCTAAATTGGTGGACTCTATAAAGCCCCTTTGAGTACTGTCCAGCACCACCAGCTTCTCTTCTGAAGCAGTGTGAAAGACCTGTCATCTTTATTGGTAGATCCTTTTTATCAAGGATAGTATTCTGATAGTAACCACCAAGTGTAATTTCAGCTGTACCAACAAGACAAGTACCAGTTCCTTCAATTGTATAGATGTTAGATTCTTCACCTCTTGGGTTAAAACCAATACCATTTAAAATCTCTTCTTTAGCGATATCTGGAGTGATAAATGGAGTAAAGCCATGTTTAATTACAATATCCATTGCATAACGCTCTAAAGCCATCTGAAGGATAACAGCCTTGTTCTTGATGTAATAAAATTTTTGGCCAGCAACCTTTGCACCATTATCAAAGTCAAGAATATCAAGTGATTCACCAAGTTCGACGTGATCCTTTGCTTTAAAAGAGAACTTCTTTGGTTCGCCAAAGAACTTGATTGCTAGAGAATCCTTATCTTCCTTACCAATAGGAGCATCTTTGTGTGCATAGTTAGGGATAGTTCTAACTTCTTCATTAAAAATTTGATCAATTTTGGTAAATTCAGCTTCCTTTACAGCAAGCTCTTCTTTGATTGCTTTACCTTCATTGATTAATACAGCTCTTTCTTCTGGAGTTAACTTGCCTTTCATCTTAGCAGCAGTTTCATTTCTTTTTGCTCTAAGTGTTTCAAGCTCTAGAAGTAGGGCAGCTCTCTCATCTTGATCCTTAATGATCTTATCAAGATCTACTTTCATGTAACGGTTGTCAATGTTTGCCTTGATTTCGTCGTAGCGTGATTTAAGTTCCTTTACATCTATCATTTTATTACATCTCCTTAGCTAATTTTTCTAATTCTTGGCTTTTTTCGCTTGCGCTTATTACCGCTTTGATTACTGCGTTATCAAACCCATTAGAATATAACTCATTCATGCCTTTTATCGTAGTCCCCTTAGCTGAACAAACTTTACTCATTAATTCAACTGGATTTTCTTTACTATCTTTTAGTAAAGCAACAGCACTTTGTAAAGTGTCTGTAGCTATTTTAACGCTTTCATTATAACTAATTCCTTGGTCTGTGCCACCCATAGCAAGTGCATGGATAAACTCAAATACATATGCAATTGCTGAACCTGAAATACCAATAAATGCTGGAAATAAGTTTTCATCGAGCATAAAAGCAGAACCAAAGTGAGTAGCGATATCGAAAGCAGTTTGAATAAATTCTTTATCTGCATTTTCAGTTGCAGCAATTGCTGTTACTGCAGCTTTTGATTTCGCTGCAATATTAGGCATAAATCTAACTATATTCTTACAATTTATCTTTCTTTCAAGTACTTCAAGAGGAACTCCTGCTGCAATTGAAATATATTTTTTAGTGCTAAATTCGGATAAAAGAGGGTAGAGGGAAGGTAGTATTTGTGGTTTAACAGCCAGAATAATAATATCTGATTTCTCTAAAAGCTCACTTTCTGATGAAAAAACTGTAACATTTGAAATTGCTTTTGCCTTTGCTTGGTCTTTATCAAAAACGTAAACTTCATAGTCGTTATTGATAGCATTGGCTATTGAACCTCCCATGTTACCACAGCCTAAGAAACCAATTTTTATCATACATTATCCTCCCAAGTATGCCTATGTAATTCACCTTTTAGAGTAAATTCGCCATCAAATCCTCTTTGTCTATAGTATTCATATGCAGCAATAGCTGCTGAATTTGATAAATTAAGACTTCGAGTATCATTTATCATAGGAATTCTTACACATCTATCTTTATATTGAAGGAGAACTTCTTCTTCAATACCTCTACTTTCTTTTCCAAAGATTAAATATACATCTTTATCGGTTGGATATTTTACATCGCTATAAGTCTTTCTTGCTTTAGTAGTGAAGAAGAATAGTTCATCATCCTTATGAGCTAGTAAAAATTCACTTGTATTTTTGTATGTAGTAATCGTCACATCCTTCCAGTAATCAAGGCCTGCATGACGAACTGCTTTCTCACTGATATCAAATCCTAATGGATATACCAAATCAAGGCAGGTACCTGTTGCAGCACAGGTTCTAGCAATATTACCTGTATTTTGTGGTATCTCCGGTTCAAATAGAACAATATGTAGCATGTGGCTATGATACACTTTTTATAAATTTATTGTAATCTAGTAATACCCTTCATTTGATGATATCATCCTCAATATGGGTGATTTTTTAATAGTAATAATGCTTGGTGTTATCCAAGGTATAACAGAATGGCTTCCAATTTCATCAACTGGACACCTTTTAATTTTTGATTCAATTTTCCCTTTTAATGCATCGGAGCAATTTAAAAGTGTATTTACAGTTGTTATTCAGCTTGGATCTATTCTTGCTGTTTTAGTTCTTTATTGGTCTAAGCTTTGGCCATTTAAGAAAGATAAAAAGGAGATGAAGAGATCCTTTACTCTTTGGTTTAAGGTTTTAGTTGCTTCAATTCCTGCAGCAGTAGTAGGGCTTTTATTTGATGATATTATTGATTCAAAACTCTCTAATTACATTGTTATTGCGATAGCTTTATTTGTTTATGGTGTGCTTTACATTATTTTAGAAAATAAAGTTAAGTTTAAAACTAGGGTAACTAGCCTTGATGATATTTCCTACCTCGATAGCTTAAAAATAGGTGCATTCCAGATGCTTGCACTAATTCCAGGAACAAGTAGATCGGGTTCTACAATTTTAGGTGGTATTATCACTGGTATTTCACGACCAGTTGTTGCAGAGTTTTCATTCTTTATGGCTATTCCTGTAATGGCAGGTGCGTCCCTTTTAAGATTATTGAAATCAGGATTAAACTTTACATTAAATGAATGGATGTTCCTTCTTGTTGGTTCATTAGTTGCTTTTATTGTTTCTTTATTTGTTATTAAAGCACTTGTTAAATTTGTTAGAGAGCATAGCTTTTCTGTATTTGGGGTATATAGAATTATTTTATCAATTCTCATTATCCTTTACTTTTCTTTTTGCTAAGGATGTTGCTCTAACTATATTATTACCTTTTAAGTTAAGAGAAAGAATTACTTTTTCAAGTTTTCTTTCTCTTTCTTTATCTGAACTAAAAAGTTCTGGTTGTTCTTGCTCTTCACCACTATAAAGACTATAAAGTCCAACCCCTAATAGCCTAATGCCTTCTCCTGTATGTTTCTTTTTAAATAGCATTTTTACTTCTTCATATACATCTTTAGTAGTGTAGATTCCTCTATCTGGTGTTGATTGTAATGTATAAGTTTTAAATGATGCATATCGAAGTTTTAAGCCAATAGTTTTTGCTATCATCTTTTCCTGCATAGAGCGAAACATTACTTCTTGTGATAATTCAAGTAAAAATGCATCAATTGCATCTTGGTCAAATAAATCAGGGTAAAAGGTCCTTTCACTAGATATTGAATGACTTTTGCTTTCCCCTGAATAAATACCGGGATCTATTCCTCTTACAATTTTATATAGATATTCACCCAAAGAGGATCCAAAAAAGCTTGCTAATTGGTTTTGTGAAAGTGAGCGTAATTCCTCTGTTGTATAAATATGGTGTTTATGTAGGTTTTCTAAAGTTGCTTTACCAATTCCCCATAATTTATTAAGGCCTACTGCATCAACAAAATCCTGTTCAAGACCATAAGGTACAACAGTTAGTCCATCTGGTTTTCTGTAATCCGAGGCAAGTTTAGCAATAAATTTTGAAGATCCTACTCCAATTGAGGCAGTTAACCCCGTTTGTGATTTAATTCTTTCTTTAAGATTTTTAGCACTGCTTACAGCCTCCCCATAAATCTTTTCACAGCCTGTCATATCAAGATAGGCTTCATCGATTGATGCTTGAATCATTTTTGGAGCATAAGATGAGAGTATAGACATTACTTTATGACTCATTTCACTGTAGCGTTTCATATTGCCTCTTATAACTATAGCCTTTGGACATAGTTTTAGGGCTGTTACCATTGGCATAGCTGAGTGCACTCCATATTTTCTTGCTTCATATGAGCATGTTGAAACAACTGATCTTGGTCCTGGGTGTCCTATTATTAATGGTTTTCCTTTTAGTTTTGGGTTGTCGAGGATTTCAACTGAAGCAAAGAAAGCATCTAAATCAACGTGAAAGAAGAGAGGATTAGCCATTATTCCTCCTCTTTTTCTCATGAATTATTAATGCATCATTTATCAAGATATTAAATAGTCTTTCAAAACCTATTTCCTTTGCAAGAACGATAAAATGACTAGTTTTGGTAAGACCTGGGATAGTATTTACCTCATTTAAAAATATTTCTTCATTATTAGTAACTAGATAATCAACTCTCATATAAACTTTACCATTGAGAGAGTTAAATACTTCCTTTGTTATTTGCTTTAGCTTTTGAATAGTAGACGGAGAAATATTGATGTTCTCCTTTGTAATTATTTTTAAATTAGGGTCATTATATTTAGCATCATAAGATAGTAATTGACCACTCTTTATTATTTCAACAGGCCCTAGAATTAATAGTTCTTCATTTTTTATATCATTAATAACACCAAATTCGATTTCTCTTGCATCCTTAATCCAAGGTTGCATTAATACATCATCGTCTAAATTCTTAATAGTTTTTATTACTTTTTCAACTTCATTTTGGCTATTATTTTCCATCATATAAACACCAATAGAAGAGCCTCCGCTAACTGGCTTTAAAACATATGAGGATAAATCTATATCAGAATAATTATTTATTTTTTTAGATTCTATTACAGGAACTTTTTTATAGAGAAGGTCATGAAAGATTTCTTTATTCATTCCTATAGAGCTAGTAATAATATCTTCACTGATGTATGGTACATTTACTATTTCAAAGAGGGCTTGAATAGTTCCATCTTCTCCGTTTTTTCCATGTAAAACAGGGAAAGCTACATCAAATTCAATTTTATTCTCTTTAGTAAAAAATCCTTTTTGAGGAATAATAATTACTTCATCTCCTTCATAAAGGTATCTTCCATCTTTTGTGATAAATATTTCTTTAATTGAATATCCTAAAGAAATTAGAACTTCTTTGATATTAGCTTCACTTCTTATTGATATTTCATGTTCGCTTGATAAGCCGCCATAAAATAAGAGAATTGTCATACATTTTCCTTTAAAATATTTAATAAAGCATCCTCTTCTAAGTAATTTCGTGTGTTTTTCTTATATGATATTGATCTTTCATGACCTTTACCAAGTAAAAAGATTACCCCATCAGGAGCTGAAATTGTTAAAGCAAGCTTAATTGCCGCTTCTCTTTGATCTTCAGTATAGATATGTATCTTTTTTCTTCTTTCTTCTGGTATACCCTCAATAATATCAAGAGAAATATCTAATACATTTTCACTTCTAGGATCTTCCTCTGTTAATATGATATTTGATGCATAAGTGCTAGCTACTTTGCCAAGTCCTTTTCTTTTACTTTTATCTCTATCTCCAGCTGCTCCAAATACAGCTGTGATTTCTTTATTTGGAAATACTTTTCTAAATGAAGAAAATAGTTTTTCAAAGCTATCTGGAGTATGAGCAAAATCAATAATTACAAATTTATTTTTATAACTATAAGTGTTAAATCGTCCCTTAGGAGCCTCTAAATTTTTTAGTTTAGATAAAACGACTTCTTTAGGTAGCTTTAATAATCGAGAAACCAAAATAGCAGCTTCAAAAGCATTATAAACATTATAAGAGCCAAAGAGTGGAATAGAATATTTTATTCCATCTACATAAAATGAAGTTGAATCAATTCTTTCATCTGTTATTTCAGGTTTTGTTAATTCAACTACCTTATGTTTTGCAATTCTATTTATTTTATCTAAAATAGGGGAGTCGTTGTAAATTACTACATTATAAAGTGTATTATGAGCAAGGTTTGCTTTTGCATCATAATAGTTTTCTAGGCTTTTATGAAACTCTAGGTGTTCACTTGAGACTGTAGTGTATATTGAGGAAGTAAAACTAATACCCTTTACTCGACAATACTCATTTGATAGTGCATGAGATGTTGTCTCCATTACTACATATTCACAATTATTACTATATGCTTGGTATAAAAATGAGTGCAAAAAGAAGGCTTCTGGTGTACTTTGTCTTGTTGTTGAATACTTTTTACCACTTCCATCATCAATATATACAGTTGAAATCATGGCTGTTTTATGACCAAAACTATTCAATAGTTGGTATAAGAAATCAGTAGTAGTTGTCTTTCCATCAGTACCAGTTACACCAATAATCTTTAATTTTGATTGCACATTATTAAAAAATAGTGATGATGATAGTGCATAAAGTTCTCTAATATTTTCATCACTTACAAAGTAGGAAACATCATCATGAATCGTCTGAGGAAGAGTGTTTGTTACTATTAGAGCTGCACCATTTTGTATTGCATCTTCAATATAGTTATTACCATTAGTATGAATACCATTAAAAGTAAAAAATGCAGAATCTTTTTTAACCTCTCTTGAGTCAAACTCAAGGGATGAAAGGATTTTATCTTCCTTTAAATATAACTTTCCTTTAAGTGCCTTTGCTAAGCAATCAATACTTATCATAAGACTAATATTATCATGTTAAGCTTTTAGAAAAAAGAACTATGTGTTATCTTAAAAATATGAAGAAAGTAGGTGCTGTATTTATTTTTTTATTTGTGATTTTAGGTAATATTTTTTCATTACCTTTTTCTTCATTTCCAAACAATGTTTCATTTTATTCTGAATATACAGATGTATATTCCAATCCTTCAGCAATAGCATTCAGAAGTGATATTAATAATAGATTTATAGTGGGTTATGATTATCATGATAATTTAAATAGAACAAAATTTAATGAGCCATTATCATTTGTTCAAAACTCTGATAGCTATTTAAATGTCAGTTTTGGTGGATCTGGCATATTGTTTTCGGCAGCTTTTGGATACAATACATCTGATAGAAAAATTGTTAATGATGGTGTTTCCTATGATTTTATTACTAGCAATAATATTCAGTTAGACTGGGGCTTTAATATTAATAATTTTGCTTTTGGCGCAAGAATAAAGGGGGGTAGTAAGTCTATTAGAGATAATAAAACTATTTCCTCATACCTTGGAATAGTACAAAACTTTTTATTTGCTGAATACACCACATTAGAAAATAGTAATTACTTTAATTTAGGATTTGGTTCTCAGTATCATGTTTCTAATTTTTCTTTTGGCCTTTATACTGATTCTTTTCTAATTTTAAATCAGTCAAAGGATTTGACTGTTAACTTTGATAATATATTAAATACACTTTCATTTGGTGTTTCTTATAGAAGAGGTAAATACACTAATAATGGAGAACTTGCTTTTTATAGACCTCGATTTGGATTTGCTTTAAATAATATATTTAGTTCTTATTTAAACTTAGAACTTTCAAGTGAATTAATGCTTCAATTTTTACCTAACAGAAATATTAATTTAATTATGGTTTATGGTGATGAGAGAAGTTCAAAAGAAATATTTAGAATTAAACCAAGTTCCAGCTATTTAAAGCTTGCTGTTGATTTGCTTTATGATAAATGTAAGTTTAAAGTAGAATATAAGTTTTCAAGTGATAAGGACTATTCCGATTTTAAATTTGCAATATCATTCTTACTTTAAATTAAGAGCCCCGATTGGGGCTCCAACTTACTTAGAAGAATCTAAATTCATTTGTATATGTAACTGTTTCACCTTTACTAAGCTTTCTAATTCCATACATTTGACTCATTTCAAGAGGTCGTGATGCATCGCCAAAGGAGTACATTGGTTCAAGACAAATAAACTGAGCGTTATTAGCAGGAGTCCAAGCAACAAAGGTGTCGAAGGAACCGAGAGTAGCTGTAACACCATGTTCTCCTTGAGTTGAAGTTAATGTTACTTCATCACTCTTAACATTCCAAAGTGCAATAGGTCCTTTATCTGTTTCTTTTCTTGATAGTTCAATAGTATCACCAACTAAGAAATCCTTTTCAACATTGAAAATTCCATTAACCTGGTATCTTCTATCGAGTCTTTCATTTTGGCTAAATGAAAGAGAATATGTTTCAAGAGGGCAATCTTTACCATTGATATCAAGAGAGAATGCAGGATGCCAGCCATAAGTGAAATAAATATCCTCACTTGGAGCTTCAATTGTGCATGAAGCTGTATATGCAGCATCTTTGAGTGTATAGGTAACTGTAAGTTTAAAAGCTAATGGATAGAACTGTCTAGTATATTCATTATCAGTTAATACATATGTTGCACTATCATCTGTTGTAGAAACAAGAGTAAATTCTGTGTCACGAGCAAAACCATTACCTGGCATTTTATATTGTACTCCATTAACAGCAACTGAATCCTCTCTAAGTGGTCCTGTTACAGGAAAGAGTAAAGGAGCTCTTCTTGGCCAGTGAGCTTTGTCTCCATTCCAAATATATTCAATACCATTTAAAATAAAGCTCTGAGGTTCTGCACCTAATGTTGAAATAGTAAGGCTACAGTTTGAGTTCTTTAAGACTGTTAACATTTTTCCTCCTATAAAAAACAGCTCTTATATTGCAAAGAGCTGTAATAAGTTAAGTTTTATTAGAGTAATGTGATTGCTTCTTTTATTAAGCTTTCAGGAGTACTCTTTTCATTTAATGTTGCAGTTGAATAAGTAAGTGAACCAAGATTAAATTCCTGACTCTTAATAATCTCATTTACTTCTTCTTCATTTGCAAAACAGAATACTAAAATATATGCATTATCGTTATCAAATACGAATGCATACTGACTTAATGTCATATTAAGCTTATCAAGTGTTAAATCATTACTCTTCTTAATAGCTGCAATTGTAAGGTCTGTAAAGTTTTCTCTACTAAATGCAATTTCTCTTTCAAGCAATGAGTTAAGATCAAGCATATCCTCTGAAACATCTTGAGGAACAGAAACAACTTTCTCAACTTCAACTGGAACTTCTTTCTCTACTTCTCTGATAACCTCAACAGGAACCTCTTTGACAACTTCCTTGACAACTTCTACTGGTACCTCTCTGAGAACTTCAACTGGAACTTCCTTGATGACTTCTTTAATTACTTCAACAGGTACTTCAACTTCCTTAACAATTTCAATTGGAGCTTCTTTTATTACTTCAACAGGCTTGATTACCTCTACAGGAACTTCCTTGATAATTTCTACAGGTACTTCTTTAACTACCTCAACAGGAACTTCTTTTTCTACTTCCTTAATAACCTCAACAGGAACTTCCTTAATGACTTCCTTGATTACCTCAACTGGAACTTCTTTGATGACTTCTTTAATTACTTCGACAGGTACTTCTTTTTCGACTTCTCTAACTACTTCGATTGGAACTTCCTTGATAACTTCAACCGGAATTTCAATTTCCTTGATTACGTCTCTAAGAACTTCAACAGGAACTTCTCTAACAACTTCCTTAATTACCTCGACTGGTACTTCTTTTGTTACTTCAACAGGAACTTCTTTTACAACTTCCTTAACAACTTCAACTGGAACCTCTTTAATAATTTCAACAGGTTTTTCTATTACAGTTGGTTCTGCTTTAAGTGGTGCAGTGTTAAGTGAAACATTAGATGGATCATCACTTAAACCTTGTCCTGCAAGAGTAGAGTAAGAGTTAGGTGGAAGTTTATCGATTTGGTCTTTAAAATCTTCATCATTACGCTTACCAGCAATTATACCAATTTGAATTAATGCTAAACCAACAAGAATTGGGAAAAGCTTTACTAAAACATCATATACTTGTTTTTCTGTGATGCTATAAACTGGTACGATATACTTTAAGAAAACAAGAGTGAATATTGCCAAAACGATTAATGACAATATGACACTAGTAATTACAAGCTTAGCCGTACTTTTTGTTTTAGACATGTAAATGACCTCCAAAGTTGTATACAAACATAGGTACTATTTATTATTATACATATGTGAGGAACCAATGACAATAAAAAAACTTCTCTTGATTTGTATATGTTTTCTTGTATCTTTTGTAATCCTCACCACTATATTTAGTGATAATGGATACTTAGTAAATCGTAGTCTAGTTAAAAGATATGAAGCTTTAAAGCAAAAAGAAGAGCTTCTTGAAGTTCAAGTTGCTTCACTATCAAAACAGTATGAAAGTCTTGATGAAAATAGTGCTATGGACGATTTAGCACTTTCACTTGGATATAACAGAGAAGGTGAGAAGGTTTTCTATTTTCAAACGCCTGATGAGATTGAAGAACAAAATAAAATTGTTGATGAGAAATTACCAGAGATATACAAGGGAATAAGCATGAAAATTATTTTTTTAATCTCTTTTGGTTTTTCATTTTTTATGGCACTTATTATTCTTTTCTTAAGTCGTAAGAAGGGTAGCAGTGAAACTTTAACAAACGAGGAAGGTGAAAAGCATTATGAAAACTATGATTTTTGATTTTGATGAAAGAAATATAGAAAAAATTTCCCAGCTTTTAGCTGAGGATAAGGTAGGAGCAATTCCTTGTGATACTATTTATGGCTTTTGTGCAAGAAGCAACAATAGTACTAGAGAAAAAATATATGAACTAAAAAAAAGGCCTCAAAATAAGAATTTAATCACTTTAATGAATAAAGAATATCTTTCTAGGTCATCATTAATTGTTCCTAAATTTCTTTATGATATTTGGCCAGCTCCTCTTACAGCAATTTTAAAGAAAAAAGATAGTGATGAAACAGTTGCTGTTAGAATTCCAAATGATAGTTTTATTTTATCTTTAATTGATAGCATTGGACCAATTTGGTCTACTAGTGTAAATATTTCTGGTCAACCTAGCTTAAATACTTTTGAAGATATAAAAAAGTTCTTTGATAATGAGGTCGATTTCATTGTTAAAAAAGAAATCAAGGGCGAAGCAGTTGCTTCAACCCTTGTTGACTTTTCATCTGATGAGGTAAAGATTATTAGACAAGGTGCTTTTGATATTAAGCCTTATCTTATTTAATCTTTCTTGCTTCAAAGTAGAATCTTTTTTCATGAGCATGACCAATAGAGAATGTCTTTCTTGGGAATGCTCTATCTCTTAGTATTGTATCGAAGAAAGTCTCTTTAGATACTTCTGGTAGAATAATACCAACATTATTAGGCTTTTTACCTAATTCCTCAGTAACTTCCATTCCATGAATGTAGTCAATTTCACATTTTTTATTTGTAATTAAATCATCAATTACTTCCTGCATTGTACCTGCAGCTGTAGAAGATGTTGGATTATTCATAAAATAAACATAGTATCCTGCCTCATCAATGTAACCAAAAGCTTGCCTATCTTTATTTATTTCTGCCTTAATTTGAGATAAATCATTTACCTTAATTACATCAAAGCTATCTGCAGTCTTTTTTAGAGAGTCCTCAAAATCATTTTTATCAAGATTAAAGAATACTCTATGAATTGGCTCAAAGAATAATGCTTCATCGAAGATGTTTTCTAATTCGACAAGTGCATAGCGAGCAGGATGTGTATCTAGTTCACAATCCTTTAAAGACTTTTTAATATCTTCCCATTGGCTCTTTGCTGTTGCAAGAGAGTGGTTTCCATCACCCATTGCGAATAATAGAGGATTTTCAGGATTTAAAGTTGCAGAGAGAGCTTTGAAGCCTTCTAGAACATTTTGTAAATCTTCATCTCTATTTACTAAATATCCCTTTAAGTGACCTCCATCTTTCATTAAAGGAGTATCATATACAACTTCTAACTTATCCTTCTTGTCTCTAAGAGGTTCAATAATTTTTCTCTTTTCATCACTAATTAATACCATGATATGAGGAAGCTCTAAAGGAGCATTCTTTCTAATTTCCTTTCTAGGAGGAATACGAGAAAGGATTGTTCCTTCTGTGGCTCGAATTGGAGTTTTAGAATCTTTTGCATAGGAATATTTTTCAAGATCTAAAGCTGCCATCAAGCCATAACGGGTACCACTTTCTGTTGTTCTTTCAACTAAAATAAAACAATCCTTTAATTCCTTGAAAATATTGTTATCAAGGTATTCTTGCATTGTTTGATTAATTCTCTTAATTCTTTCTTCCTTATCATCATCTTCTAAATAACACTCAGGAAAGATTAAGTTATCTGTAGAAGGAGAACCTTTACAAAAATCCTCTACATCCTTCCAATAGTCTTTTTGACTAGTGTATTGGTCACATGCGACAACTGCCCACTTTTTTAAATCAACAAAATGATCTGGAATTAAAATGTTAGTAGGAATAGCACCGTACTTCTTGAATTCTGTTAAAATTTCATTTTTCATAAAATACCTCGAAAAAAATAGTATTTTCATAAATATAATAAGCATAAAATTATATATTTCACAAGAAAAAAATGAAAAACAAC
>JAQYFM010000105.1 GCA_028723145.1 Spirochaetales bacterium
AGTAAAGTTAACTAAATCACTAAACCTGTCATTTTGGTCAAAATACTCCTTACATATTCTATCGGCTTCTCGAGCCATATAGCCTCCTTTAGAATGTAGAAGCACCTTCTATGAATAATAGAAGTAATTTTGATTTTTTTATTTAATCCCATTATTTTTTTATTTGAATATTGAGTATTTCCATGGTATTATACGATTAGTTTTTAAAAACATAACGGAGCATTATGAACTTATCAATAAAACTAACACTTGAAAATGAGAAAGTCTTTTTTGGACCTGGTACATATACTCTTCTGCGTTTTGTTAAAGAAGCAGGATCACTATTAACTGCATCACAGATGATGGGCCTATCATATTCTAAAGCAAGAAAAATGATTAAAAATTATAAAGAGCAAACAGGATTTGATGCAATCATTTCTAAGGTAGGAGGAGAAAACGGAGGAAGTGCAATACTAACTGATCATGCAATAGATTTCATGGAAAAATATGAAAAACTTGTAAATCAATCAGAAGACATAATACAACAGTTATATAGGAAAATATATGAAGAAGCGTAGTATTATTCCTTTTATTATCCTCCTTTTCATTGCATTAATATTATCCTTTGTTATTGGAAGATACAGTCTTTCACCAATTATTGTACTTAAAGGATTACTTGGATTTAATGTTAGTAACCAAGCAAAAACTATTATTTTCAATTTAAGGTTACCAAGAATAGTAATTGCAGTATTACTTGGAAGTGGACTTGCACTTTCTGGCCTTGTTTATCAAGGTCTATTTCAAAACCCAATGGTATCCCCAGATTTACTAGGGTCAACAAGTGGTGCAGGTTTTGGTGCAGCTTTAGCAATACTATTAGGATTTAGTTATCTACAAATTACCTTAGTTAGCTTTCTATTTGGAATTATTGCAGTTGCAATTGTTTTACTTATTTCTAGTAAAGTTAAAGGTAATCCCACTCTTACTCTTGTCTTATCAGGTATGATGGTTTCATCTGTATTTTCAGCATTAATTAGCTTTGTTAAGCTAATAGCTGACCCAGAAGAAGCATTACCTCAAATTACCTATTTTTTAATGGGTTCCCTTTCTTCTGTTAGAAAGGAAGATATATTACCAGTTTTTTTACTTATTGCAGTGGCAATAATTCCAATTGTTTTAATACGCTGGCAATTAAATATCATGACACAAGGTGAAGAGGAAGCACGAGCATTAGGGGTAAACACAAAAGTAATTCGCTATATTTCTATTATATCAGCAACAATAATTACAGCTACTGCTACTTCCCTTTGTGGAATGATTAGTTATGTTGGCTTAGTTATTCCACACCTTGTTAGAATGGTTCTAGGATGCGACTATAGAAGAACTGTCCCTGCCTCAATTTTCTTAGGTGCAACCTTTCTACTCCTAGTTGATACTGTTTCACGATCATTTACAACTGTTGAACTTCCAATTGGAATATTAACATCCCTAATTGGAGCACCATTCTTCTTATATCTAATTATTAGGGAGTCAAAAAAACTATGAAATTAGATGTAAATAATATTACCTTTTACTACTCGGATAATAAAATACTAGATAACATATCTTTTTCATGTCAAAGTGGTGAAACAATTGCACTTCTTGGAAGAAATGGAAGTGGTAAAACAACATTATTAAAGAACATTTTAGGTCTATTAACACCTAAAAGTGGAGAAATCTTTGTTGATGGAAAATCATTATCAAAGCTAAGTGTAAAAGAAAGAAGCAAAATCCTTTCATACATTCCACAAAACACCTCTAACATCTGGTCTTACTCTGTAAAAAGCTATGTACTTATGGGTGTTACCCCTTCTCTTTCTACCCTTTCTTCTCCAAAGCAAAGAGACAATAAAAAAGCAGAAGAAGCTTTAGAGCGCTTTAATATTAAGCATTTAGCAGATAGAGATATTACAACTCTTTCAGGTGGTGAAAGACAACTTGCTACAGCAGCAAGAGCATTGCTATCAGAGAGTAAAATACTTCTTTTTGATGAACCAACCTCTGCTCTAGATATCAAAAATGCAGATACCTTAATTAACCACATTAAAAGCTTAAGTAATGATGGTTATATTTCCATCATCACTATGCAT
>JAQYFM010000106.1 GCA_028723145.1 Spirochaetales bacterium
TTTCCCCATGCCATCACCTTTGGAATGGTAGCATAAACTATACCTGCTGTAAGAAGGACAACAGCTTTAATTACTAGCTTCTTCAAATCTTGGTAAAGTTCTTTTTGCTGTGCCATTGTCATTTCTCTAGATTTTTCTAAATAAATTCTAGCAGCATTTGCCTCTTCTTCGTGTGCTTTCTCGACAAGCATCTTGTAATCCTCATCGCTAACTAAGCCTTTTGCGCTATTTACAATTTCATCTGCTGTAGTAGCTGTCATAACCTTATATGAGAAGTTAATATAGTCCTCTCCCCCTTGTTCTATAGCTCTTGCAACGATATCAGCGCCACGAAGTGATCTAATATCAATACTACGACCATTTTCATCTGTAAATTCGATATCAGAATGCTCTTCCAATAGTGGGATTACATTTTCAAGCTCCTCATCAATTAACCTTGCTACTCGGCTTTGTATTTCACTTTTTGAAACTTTTCCTGAAGCTGCTGCTTCAAGTGTACATCCTACTAAGGACGTAAAAGACATTACAATTAAAAGTAGTAATGCAACAACTTTTTCAACATGTTTCTTCATATAAAACTCCTTTTACCTATTTATTGGTAGTTTTTATTTAAATTCAGATTGCCAAGAAAAAATTAGAGAAAATCGATAGCGGGAAAGCTGTTTTATAGTTATTCCTTTTTCTGATATTGAACTGTCAAAAAGAGCAGCTCTTAAATCTATTGAACAATGTTTTAATATTGCAAAATTATAACCACATCTAATTGAAGTTAAGAAAATTGAGTTATCACTAGGTGCATCGATACCAAATAAATATGTATTATTAATTAAGCTAGCTCCCAAATAAAGACCTAGATTAGAAAATGGAAAGTAGTCAAAATCGAGTGAACTACTAAGCGCACATACCTGACAATCTCTTTCAAAACTTTGGTAATATCCAATAGTTGAGCTTATTTTGATGTCATCAAGGAGCAAACCAGCTTCACCTCTGATGGCTATATTATTGTTAATTAAGCTATCAAGGGAGAACATATCAATTCCTAAATTGAGTGTTGCTGCACCTAACATCGCTGGTGATAGTAATAGTGTTATTAATAAAGCATTTTTCTTCATGCTTTAATGGTATTTAAATTTATCAGTGTTATGTTGGGTGAGTGTGTTTAATTTTTAAAGAAAAATATAAAAAAATGAAAAAACGCTATTTAAAAGCGTAAAACGGGGAAAATCGATGTTTTATCCCCGTTAAAAATGCTTGTAAAGAGAAAATGTGTTTAATTTTGAAAATTTTTTTATTAATTGTTAGAAAAACCGGTTTAGAGCCATCCTAAAGCGCGATTTAACCCATCTTCGTCGTTTTTTACAGCTTTTGAAGAAAACAGTACTTCTTCACCATTATTTAAGCTAAAAACTATGCCTTCATGGAAGTCATCAACCTTCTTAATAGTGTAGGTTGCAATATCACTTACAGGAAAGGTTTTAAGTAGTATAATCTTTTCTTTTCCACCACTTCTTTTAAAGAAATAAACACTATTTTTAACTATTACTAAACGTCCATTTACGATATCGGAATTATTACCGTTAATCTTTATGTAGCCAGCTTTTACACTCCAATACTCTGTAGTATTTAAGTAAGATTTAATATCCTTATCTTTTACAATTGAATCGAGATAATAAAATGCAAAAAAAAGTGCAAATAAAACTAAGTAAAGAGACCAATAAATTAAATTATTCTTTATTGGAATAAACACTATGATAAATAACATTACAGGCATTAAAAACAAGACTAATTTCTTCACAATTAAAAGCCTCCAAAAAAATCATATCAGAAAATTTGCATCTGGGGAAATGTTGAAGTAAAGATAAGAGCACAAATAAAGCAAAACGGAGGATATATATGAAAGGAAAAAAACTGATGAACATGATTAATGTAGTCTTGATCCTTTTCGCTCTTATTTCATTAATCGCATGTGAAGCACAAAGTCATACTGCTGATATGAGAATTACACTAGAAAAAGAAGTATCTAGAACATATGCGCCTAATGATGTAAATCTTACAATTACAAATTATCAGATTACTTGTACTGGTCCTGATAACCAGCAACATGATTACAATACTAGTAGAAATACCTTTGTTCTTGAAGGTCTTCCTGTTGGACAGTGGAATATTACTGCAGAAGGTAGAAATGCTGAAGGTTTAAGTTTAGTTAGAGGTACAACTACATTTGACTTAAATCCAACAAATACAAATGCAACTGTAGTACTAAATGAGTTAATAGGAACAGGTGATATTTCACTAACATATACTTGGGATAGTAGCTTAATTAAGAGCCCTAGGTTAGTTGTAACTGTTAAGGGTACAGATAATAGTGTTAATAAAACATCTGAACCAACTCCTGCATCAGGATCAGCGGTATTAACACTCAGTCAGCAGCCTGCAGGCTCATATACTGTTAATGCAGCTTTATACGATGGTACAGTTCTAGTAGCTGGTGCAGTTGATGCTGTAAGAGTTATTGGTTCTAAAACAACAACTGGTACAATTAGTTTAAATCTTGATGAGGCTCCCTCAGTTGCTGGGCACTTAACACTTGAAAATAAAGTTGGTACCCCTGTTGATTGCATAATAAGTGGAATAAGTAACGGTGAAGTTGTAACAGCTCAAAGAGAAATGACTTTATCTCTCGATACTCAGTCAATTAACATTGATGATGTAAATGTTGAGTGGTATTTAGATGGTTCACTAATTTCTAGTACTAGCTCTGCAACAATTAAACCTGCTCCAGGTAAGCATAGACTTGATATCATTGCAAAAACTAAGATGCTAGGTTCAACAGGCTCTACTCAAATTAACTTTGAGGCTGCAGTTCTTGGCGCGCCAGGACAGCCAATATTAGCAGGTGAAATTTCTAATGGAGCAATTAAGATAGGTGGAAGAACAAATGTCGACTTCCTTCCAGATGGAAAAGTATTAGTTGTATCTGATACAACAAAAACAGCATCTATTTGTTCAATAATTAGAAATACTCTTGTTCTTGATAATAGTGTGCAGCTATCAAAGGCAATTAAGAAGGTTAAAGTGCTTAATACAGGAAATATCGTTACTATGATTTCAGATACAGATAATAGTGCAATACGCTGGACATATGATAAAAATGCAGCACAAATAATTAACCCTATAAACTGTCTTGGTAATATGTACTACAATTCAGCAACTCCAAAGTTTGAAGAAATATATGATATCATTCCTCCTTCAAGCTATAATACAAATTACTTTAGTGTTATTGGATATGGTGATAACGCAACCTATATGTCAATGCGTCATCTTACAAATAGCGTTACTGAACCTAATAAGTCAAACAACTTTGTCGCTTCAGGAAAGTTCCTTGGTTATAATAGTGGGGTTAAGTATAGCTTAGTTGCTAGTGATTACGATGGAGAAAGAATTGCTGCTATTGATCCAACAACAGGAAAGGCTGCAGCAAGTATTGTTACAAATGGTACATTTAAGACTAAATACTTCCAAGACCCTCAGCTAGTTGGAGCATCAGCTATTGCTATTATGAATAATCCATCTACCTCTGCAATTCGATTTGTTGCAGCTGTTGGTGATAAGTTTGTAGTTTGCAAAGGCGACAGCACAAATGGTGTAAGTGTTCTTGCAACAATTAATAGAACAGCTGAAGGTTCAGGTCTTAATACTTGCTATATGTTTACTAGCAAGAATGGAAAATATCTCTATGCACTAAATAGTGGTAATACAAGTATTTCAACTTATAAACTATTGGCTGATGACATAGAGTATGTTGCAAAAACAGAGCTTTCATTCTCACCTCAAAGAGCAGTCATTGCTAATAGTGGAGCATACATGTTTATTACAGGTAATAATGCAAGTTCGATATTGATGATGAAAATTAAAACTACAGAGACAAATTAATTACTTTCTTTTATTTTTTCATAACTCCCTTCTTCTCTGTCTCCCAGGAAACCCCTGGGAGACTCTTGTGTGAAAATTCAAAAAGAATATTCAAAATAAAGCCTTGGTGTGTCATAATAGTTTTATGGAAGATTTTAGAAATAGTGTTGCAGAACGTTTTCTGCGTTATACAAAATTTGATACAATGAGTAATGCTGCTCTTGCAGGCGTCAAAAGACCGACCACCGATGGTCAATTAAAACTTTTAGAAGTATTAAAAGCAGAATTAGAGGAATTAGGCCTTGAAACATATTTAGGCCCGGAAGCTGTAGTAATGGGCCTTTTAAAGGCAAATAAAGAAAATGTCCCAACAATTGGTTTTATGGCACATGTTGATACAGCAGATGATGTTGATGGAAACCATGTAAAGGCTAGAAGATTTGTTTATGAAGGTGGAGACATCGTCTTAGAGGGTGGTACTGTAATAAGAGAAGATGAAAATCCTGATTTAAAGAATTTTATTTCAAGAGAAATTATTACAAGTGATGGTACAACTCTCCTTGGTGCAGATGATAAAGCAGGGGTAAGTGAGATAATGGAGGCTGTAAAGTATCTAACACAACATCCTGAAATAAAGCATGGAGACATTGAAATATATTTCACACCAGATGAAGAGACTGGAAGTGGTATGTCGATGTTCCCATATTCTCGCTTAAAGAGTAAATGTTGTTACACTTTCGATGGTGGTCGAGAAGGTGAAGTAGAAGCTGAATGCTTTAACGCAGCTACTATTGAGTTAAAGGTATCAGGAGTATCAATGCACCTTGGATCTGCAAGAGGTAAGCTTGTTAATGCTATTACTGTGTTATCACAAATCATTACAACATTACCAATGGCAGAGAGTCCTGAAGCAACAGATGGTCGCTATGGCTACTACAGTGTCCTAGAAATTGGTGGAACAAATGTAGAGGCTCATGCACAGCTTTTTATTCGTGACTTTGATAGAGAAAGCTTTGAAAGAAGAATTGAACAAAGTACATTAATTGCGAATAATATTGCATCTTTATACCACGCTAAAATTGATATTAAGACTACTATTAGCTACCGCAATATGGCGGAAGCAAATAGAAAAGTTCCAGAAGCTATTACTAGCATAATGGAAGCAGGAAAGAGTATTGGTCTAGATTTATATGAAACAATAATTAGAGGTGGCACCGATGGTGCACGTTTAGCTGAAACTGGAGTTCCTTGTCCAAATATCTTTGCGGGTGGTATTAACTTTCATTCACTTGAAGAGTGGATTCCTGTTGATAGCATGAATAGTGCAGTAAACCTTGTACTTGCTATTGTTAGTTGGTGGGCTAATAAATGAAAAAAATAGCTTTTTTCATCTTACTATGTGTACTTTCGCTTCAACTATTTAGTAAGCCAGTTGTTATGTACTCGTTTGATGAAAGAAGCGATGAACTTGTAGAATTTGAGAAAAAGCTAGTAAAAAGATTAGATAATTTTAATTTTGATGGAAGTATCTATTTTCTCTCATTTTCTGATTCAATTTTAACACTTTCTGTATTTGAAAAAGAATATAGAGTTCCAATAAAGCAGGATTACATTGAGAGGGCAATTGACTCCATCCTGCTTTATAATGATTACTTTGATAGTAAAAGTGATATAAAAATTGACTATATCTACAAAAATACTATTTCAAGCTTATCAAAGCTTAAAAGAGGTGAGCTTTATTATGCAAAAGATAATGATGGCAAAATAATGTCATTATTGGTCTCTGATTCCACTTCAGATATAACTCAATTAAGTAGTTTATATTCAAGAGATTTAGTTCCACTTTTAAAGCTAGAAAAGACATCGCCTTGGTTTTTTTCTATTAATGGAGGATTTGTTTTTACTCCAAAACTATTACTAAGTGGAGAAGTAAAAGTAAAAAACACTTCAATTTTCTATCCATTTAATCCAATAGTAAAATTTAAATTATCAAAAGACTCTCTTGGTCGTTTATCTTCATTTGAAGCGGTTGGAATTGGTTCTACTTTACCACTATCAAAAATATTTCCATCATCAATATCATTATTAAGAAATTCTTCTATCAATGGTGAATGTTTCCTTTATATAGGGCAAAATCCATCGCTCCTTTACGGTGCTGGATGGGAAATATATCTTTTATATATGCTAAATCAACACATTGGACTTAACGTAGGATTTGAAAACTTCTTAATTTATGATGATAATTATAAATACTACTGTTTTAATAGCTATGAGCTAAAGGTTGGAGTTTCATTTAGATGAAAAAAATAATAATCCTTTTATTATCTTTATTATTAGTTTCCTGCTCTACTATTTCAACTGTAGTTGAATCAGCATATACAGGTGTTCCAACTTGGGCAATTAAAACCCCAGAAAAGAAAGGTTATATCTATTTTGTAACTAAAAGTAGTGATGAAACTCAAAATCAAAGAATTAATTCAAGCTATCGAGAGCTCCTTACTCAAATATCAACAAAATTGGGATATGAGGTAACTGGAACATATTATAGAGAGCTTTCAACGCTTGGAACAATTTCGGATTTAGGCCTTGAGATAGTTGAAAAAAAAGAACTTGATGGTGTTTTATACTTACTCGCTGAAGCAGATGAATCGATTTTTAATAGTAAAAGATCTGAAGAGTATAAGGCCGAACTTGAAAGAATAAGCATCATAGATGAATTGTCTGAAAAGGCACTTCAAAACTATAAAGATAATAATGATATTGCTTCTTTAAACTGTTGGATATCTGCTGCTGCAGTTTTAGATGAAGGTAAAGCGGGCTCATATTCAAAGGATGAACTATTATCTAAAGCTGTCGATATTGCAAAAAGTATTAAATTCACTTTAAAAAATGAGAATCCAAAGGAAGGAAAATGTACCTTAGTTGTTTCTCGTGATAGAGGTGCATTATCTCCAAGAGTAATTAATGCTCCAATATTAATAACAATAATGGTTCATGACTTTAATGATGAATACTATCAATACACTTACCGTGAAGTGACAGATGAAAAGGGGATGGTGGAGTTCTATAAAAAATATCCTAAAATGGCAGACGTTGGCAGTGTTACCTTCTCTCTTGATCTTGAAAATGATAGTTTAATTTCAGAACAATTGATTAAGGAAGTTGAAGAAACAACAATTAGCTTCAATTATGCAATTGAAAGTAAAGCCTCAAGGGAAGGCATTGTTATTGCATTTAGTGAGTGGGATGAAAATGGTGAATTACTATCTAGTTCATACTCTGCAGATGCTTTTAAAAAGTATTTAGAAAAAGATGGAATAAAAATTACAAGTGCAGTTATTAATGGTAGTGAATATGAAGATGTTATTAAGGGCGCTCAGGAAAGATTTCCTGATAAAAAGTATTTAATATGGTCTAGAGTTGGTCGAAATACAATTAATAAAACTGTAGGTGGTGACTATGTAACATCTTCCCAAGGCTATACAATTTTATCCGATATCGAAAGTGGAGAGATGATATACTATGACTATACATCTCAAAGTGTAGCCTGGGGGCCTGATTTAGATGAAGTAAGTAGAGAGTTATTTACTTCTTATGGAAAGCTTATTGCTTCCCAAATTACAAGGTATTTATAATTTCATCGCACCTATTTGTGATTATTATTTTTGCACCATTTCGAATAAAATAGTCATAATCTGCTTTACTATCTATACACCAAACAGAGCATGGCTTATTAAGCTTTGTAATTTGTTTTCTTGCGATATTAATTCCAGGCTTAAAAAAGTCAGGATGAGCTATGTATTTACCTTGACCATGCTGTAGGATTTTTGGAACACTTTTAACACAATCATAAATAATGGCTGTAGGAATTGTTTTACAAAGCCTTTTAAAATCTCTAACTGGAAATGGGTTAAAGGATGAAACCATTACTTTTTCTTCTAAATGGAAGCTGTAAATTTCATCAAGGATTAATTTGGGAAGATTGGAAAAAACAAAAGGTTTTTCCTTTATCTCTATATCATAAATGATTGATGAACCAAAGGTTTCAAAAACCTCTCTTAAAGTTGGGATTTCACTATCAATTTGCTTTAGTTCTTTTAATGTTAATTCTTCTACCACAGCATCAATACCAGTTGTTCTCTTGGTATTATGGTCATGGATAACAGCAAGCTTTTTATCCTTTGTTAAATGGACATCTAATTCTATTCCATCTGCTTTAGAGCTAATTGCTCTTTTAAAGGAAGAAAGAGTATTTTCTCTTTCTTTTGAAGGAAGTCCTCTATGACCTAATATGATAGGCTTTGTAAAATTAATCATTAATACCTCTTATATTCTAAGAATATTAAATGTATGATTGTTTTTCATCAATCTCTTTGCTATTTTAAACTTTATGAGTGATTTTGAAACAATATCAAAAAGACGAATCCCATCGATGGATGCAACACTAACGTTATTTCGTCATCCATCTGGCTTTGAAGTTTATTATATAGATGCAAAAGATGAAGAATCTTTCTTCTCATATCAATTTAAAACCTATCCAAATAGTAGTAATGGGGTATTTCATATTCTAGAACATACAATATTAAGTGGAAGTGAAAAATATAGAGTACGAGACCCTTTTAGTATTATTTCTCGTTCAAGCTGTAATACATATTTAAATGCCCTTACTTTCCCTGATAGAACTATGTATCCTGCTGCATCACCATTAAAAAAGGATTTCGATAACATATTTTTAATATATACCGATTCTGTCTTTAGGCCTCTTTTACGAAAAGAAACATTCCTTGCAGAGGGCATCAGAGTTAAAAAGGAAGGTCCTTACTTCGATGGAGTTGTTTTCAATGAAATGAGAAATGATACACTTTCTCATGAAAGTGTTGTTTCATCACACTCTTTAAGAGATTTATTTCCAAATACAATGTACTCTTTTTCATCTGGTGGAGAAGCAAAGAGTATCGCAACACTTAGCTATGAAGAATACCTAAGAACCTATGATAAGTTCTATCATCCATCAAATGGGGGCTTATTTTTATATGGTAATATGATTGATGTAGAGGAAAAGTTAAACATATTATCAGAGTATTTAAAAAGCTATGAAAAAAGAGAAAAACTTCCTTTATACCCAGGAACTGTTAGATGGGATGAGCCAAAGGAAGCCACATATTACTCCTCATCTAGTGAAGGTGATGATAAGATAACTGTAATAATTAGCTATCTAACAACACTTTTAAATACTTCGAGTATTGATAGAATGTTCCTTTCAGTACTAGTTGATGCGCTTTTAGGTAGTCCTTCATGTCCTTTGTATAGTGCTTTATTAAGCTCTAACCTTGCAGATGATATTTCATCTCAAAGTGGTATGAGTGGGGATTTTTTTGAAATACCATTTTCTGTTGGTCTTACTGGAGTAAAAAAAGAAAAGGTTGAGGAAGCTAAAGCATTCATTATTAGTAGTATTGAGAAAATAGCAAATGAAGGTCTTGATAAAGATTTAATTGAAGCTGCAATTAGAAGACAAGAATTTGCAGCTAGAGAAATTCCAGGTGGAATGCCAAATGGCTTTAGGCTATTACTAAGGTGTTCTCGCACATGGGCAAGAGGAGAGGATATTATCCCTGATCTTGACTCAGCTGGAGCAATAAAGAGTGTTAGAGATGCATGGATAAAGGATGAAAATATCTTTAATGAATTCTTAAAAAAAGAACTTGTTAATAATCCTCATCGACTTACTATTACTGTTATTGCTGATGATGATAAAGTTAAAGAAGAAGAGGATACTTTAGTTTCTTTGGCAAAAGAAAAGTTAAATAGTGTAAATGATCAAGACGGAAAATGCTTTACAAACTTTATTTCTAAGCCAGATGATGAAAAAGATATTCAAGCTATACCATGCTTAACTTTAAATGATGTCCCTGTAAGAGGAAATTCTATCGATATGGAGGATGTGGATGGTATTCTAGTTCAACCACAGCTTACCGGTGGGATTATCTATTTTGATATCGTTGTTGATATCTCTGATAAGAGTAATGAAGAGTTATTATACTTTTCTCTATTGAGTAGAGAGTTACCAATTGCAGGTCTAATTGGTGAGGATAAAAGCTTAATTAATAGAAAATTAAGACTTCTTACTGGTTCTTTATCATATTTTATTGAAACAGGAAAATGTCAAGATGGTAGTACTAGAGCTTCATTTGTAATAAGGATGAAGGTTTTAAGAGAAAATCTTAATGCTGCACTTAATGAATTATCAAGGCTATTAAAACACTGCGATATTGCACAAGTTGAGAGCGTTAAAGGAGCTTTAAACGATATTAAAACAGACTTTGCAGAGAATGTTTCCTATGCAGGAACCTCTTTTGCTGCTTCTAGTGCATCTGCATCGCTTTCACCATCTCTTTCTCTTGGGGAAGATGTAATGGGAATTAAGGCTTGGCAAGCCTTTTCAAATTTAACCATTGATAAAGCATGTAGGGAAGTACAAAAAGCTTATTTAGCTCTATCTGAAAGAGGTCGCTTTATTATTCACTTAACACTTGAAGAAGCTGATAGAGCTTTTGCAGTGAAAGAGGCTAAAGAATTTTTATCTAAAATGGTTCAAAGTGATAAAATTTCACCGTTAGAAAGAGAGATAACAGAAAATAGGAAATCGATATTCTATCCACTACCAGTTCCAGTTTCCTACAACGCACTCTCAATTCCTTCTGCAAAGTACTCAACATTAGAAGAAGCCTCTCAAGAAATAGTTTCAAATATTTTTTCATCAGGTCCTCTTTGGCAAGAGGTAAGAACTGTCTTAGGTGCTTATGGTGTTGAAATGGTAGTTGACCCACTTGAAGGTTCAATCGTGGTTGCAACATATAATGATCCTAATATTATGAAAACTTATGAAACTATATTAAGAGTTGTTAAAGACTATGAAATAAAGGAAGAAGATATTGAAAATGCAAAGCTTTCGATTATTGGAAAGCTATTAAAGCCTTTATCTCCATCTGCTAGAGCAATAGTGGGATTTAGACGTTATTTGTACGGTATTACCCCTGATTTAAGAGCAATGTTTAGAGAAAATATTTTAGCTTCATCAAAGGATGATCTAATAAGAGTAAAAGAGGATTTAGTAGTAAAGATGTCCTCTGCTTCAAAGGCTACGCTTGGTTCAAGAGAGCTATTTGAAAGAGAGGACTCTGACTTTGTTTTAGTTAATCTACCTCAAGCATAAGATGCTTTCTTAATGTCTTCATCCTTGTCATGTAGCATATTGGAAGTAGAAATCCTGCTCCAATCCATGCAACAGGGGATGCAAGACATAATCCTTGGTATCCTAACATTACAGGAAGCGTAAAAGCTGCAATTGTTCTTAATACTAGCTCAGTAATAGATGAAATCATTGGAATGGCTCCCGAACCTAAGCCTTGTGAGCCTGTTCGATATAAGAAAATCATACCAAGAGGGATGAAGAAAACTACAATAGTGTTCATATAAATTTGAGCATTTTCAATAATTTGTGGGTCTGTTGTACTCTCATCCAAGAAAATGTATGAGAATGGAGTTGTAATAAAGTGGGCTAAGAATAGTGAGATAATAGACCAAACTACTACTATAGCTAATCCTATTCTAAAACCTTTTTTGATTCGCTTTAAATCTCCTGCACCCAAGTTTTGTGCTGCAAATGTGGAAATAGCCATTCCTAATGCAGGATAGAATTGGGTAATTAAGTTTTCAATTTTTGTACCTACAGAGTAAGCCGCAATGATATCAGAGCCAAAACTATTGATAGCAACTTGAACAATAATTACGCCAATTGCACATACAGAAAATTGTAGTGCACCAGGAAGACCAATTCGTAGTAATCGAACAATTAGATGCATATCAACTCTGAAATGTTCTTTTTCAAGCTTTAATATTGGTAGCTTCTTATTTATATAAAAGTAACATATTAATGCACTTATTCCTTGGCTAATTACTGTTGCAAGTGCAACACCTTTGACCCCCATTGGGATAACAAGGACTAGTAGTAAATCAAGAAAAACATTTAGAAGTGAAGATATAATTAGAAACAAAACCGGACTCTTAGAGTCTCCAACAGCTCTTAAGATTCCACTAAATAGATTATAGAATATGTTGGTAAGTAGTCCTATGTAAATTACTAATATATAGTCATTCGCCATTTGTAAAATGTTTTCAGGAGTCTTTACAACCATTAATAGAGCTTTTGATAATAGAGCAAAGATAATTGAAATAGCCAAGCCTATAAATAGAGAAAGTATTATGCTCATTGCATAGCACTTTTTCATCATTTTAAAATCTTTTGCTCCAAATGCCTGGGACACGGTTACAGCAAAACCATTTCCAAGTCCAATTGAAAAGCCAACTACCATAAATGAAAATCCGCCAACAGCACCAAGAGCTGCTAAGGCATCAACGCCTACGAAGCGGCCGACAACAATTGTATCGACCATCGAGTATACTTGCTGAAATAAATTTCCCAAGAATAGGGGAATTGTAAAGCCTAATAATAATTTGAGTGGAGAACCCACACTCATGTCTTTTTCCATGAGTAATGCTATATATATCTAAGACAATAAAAAGTCAATCAAGGTGGGTACTTTTTGTAAGTAAAAATTATTTCTTTTAAATAAAAAGAATTAAATATTTTTTAAGAAAATTTCAAAAAAAACTTAAAAAAACTCTTGCATTATTTTTTTGAAAAGGTTATATTCCTTATCCGTTGACCACGACGAGTAATCGAGTGGAAAACGAGATCTTTAAAATAGATAAGCGATAGGAAAGAGAGAGAAGAGAAAGAAGCCTGAGGCTTCTGTCAATTCGAAGAAAGACGAACGGAAAAAGAAATAAAAAGCCGGTTCGTGCGAGTATGACAGGATAAACTGAAGTAAGAAAGA
>JAQYFM010000107.1 GCA_028723145.1 Spirochaetales bacterium
AAAAAAATGCCCTGTCAGCTTGCACCTCCGACAGGACGTTCGTAAACACGAAAGTATTACAAGATGTTCAGGTGTAAAACAGGGGAAAACCCGAACATGCTTTATTTATAACATATGGCATAAGTTTTGTCCAGTGCTAAAACAAATTATTTTTTATTTTATTAATTCAAATACTCCATCAATCTCGGAAGAGACCTTGATTGAAGAAAAATAATACTCTGTTGAAGCATTGACAGATTCATCCAGCATCATAGCTTTTGCCATTACAGCATTACCAATCCTGACAGAAGTAGAATCAAAGGATTTTTCTGTTATGTTTATCACATCCCCTGCCCTTAACCCTTGAGATGTTGCATAATCGTTTGCCCTTTCTCTTGCATTTTCTACAGCTTCTTTTCTTGCTTGAGATAAGTAACTAGCTCTTTGTGTTGAATCAAGAGAAATGTTTGAAATAGAAATCCCACTTACTTGCGTAATGCTATCAAAGACAGATGAGAGAGTAGAAATATCTCTTACTGTTATCTCAACACTTTGATTAGCCTTTTGACCAATTAAGTTTTGTTTTCCATCTTGCCATGAATACTCAGGTGAAATATTCATATAAGTAGTCTTAATATCATTCCTATCGATAATATACTCACTCATCAAAATATCAATTACTTTAGATATTTTAATATTTACACTCTCTTGTGCTTCTTTAGTTGTATCGGCTCTTTCTGTTACAGAAAGTGAAAAGGTTGCCATATCTGGCTGAACCTCAATTTCAGCTCTTCCTGATACCATTATTGTCCTTTCACTTTTATCAAGTGTTGAACAAGATGTAAAAAGTAGTGATAAAACTAAAAGAATTAAACAAAAATGCTTCAAATCAAAAGCCTCCGCGTTTCTTTTCTTCCTTTAATAAAAGACCTGTAGCAGCCATCATTAACGCATTATCGGAAATGCCACTTCCCATTTGATCAATAACATCTGCTAAAGGAAGTGATAAAATATCAATTTCCTCATTTTGATCTAAGTTTTGACCACTTACTTTTTCAAGGTCCTCAGCAAGGAAGAAATATTGTCTATTAGACATAAATGCATTGTTTGGAGAAAGGTTACCTAAGAGCGTAATCTTGCTAGCCTTAATACCTGTCTCCTCTAAAAGCTCTCTTTCTGCTGCTGTTAATGCATCTTCATCCTTTTCAACAAGACCTGCCGGAAATTCCCTTGTTACGCTATCAGAACCATGGCGATATTGTTGCTCTACAACAACTCTTACAACACCATTTTCATCTTTAAATATTGGAATGATTACAACCCATTCAGGACAGTCTACTGTTATGAAGTCGCCAACTCGACCATCTTGACTCTGCCTTTTTACCTTACTTACTTCAAATATTGGACATTTAAAAATCTTTTCAGGCTTTTCACTTGCCCAATATAAATGCATAGTATCGATATTAGGATCTGTTGTAAAAATATCACTCTTCATCTTATTTTTTCCTTGAAGAACAATTAGAAGTACATCCTGCACATGCACTAGGAGAACACTGAGGAGTGCCCATAAAAGAAGTATCTCTACCAGTTGAACATGCAGTACCAAAGTTAATCTTTCTAGCGATTTCTAAGAGTGCATCGCGAGAAGGATGGGTATTTCCATCTTTCATGAAATCTTCGCCTTCATCCTCTGCTTTTCTTAACTCTACTTCCATTGGAACTCTTCCTAAGAAAGGAACATGCATATCCTGGCACATTTTCTGACCACCACCAATTCCAAATACAGGAATTTCTGTTCCACAACCAGGACACTTTAAGCCAGACATATTTTCAATAACACCGATGATTGCAACACCCATTCTTCTTGAAAAACCTACACTTCTTCTAGCATCAAGCACAGCTACACTCTGTGGTGTTGTTACAATAATAGTACCAGTAAGCTCAGGAATAGACTGACAAACAGTAAGCTGTTCATCACCAGTTCCTGGAGGAGAGTCAATTAAAAGATAATCGAGAGTACCCCACTCAACATCTGCTAAAAATTGTCTAATAGCACTATTTTTCATACTACCTCTCCAAATGATAGGAGCAGTAGGATCTGAAATTGCAAAAGCTAAGGATACAACCTTTAAACCTTCTCTTGGTTCAACAGGATAAAGAACCTTACCATCAGGAGATCCTAATACACCATCCTCACAACCAAGCATTTTAGCAACATTTGGTCCATGAATATCTGTATCAAGGATACCTACAGTACAACCCATATCTACGAGTGCATTAGCTAAATTTACAGTTACAGTAGTCTTTCCAACCCCACCCTTTCCAGACATGATAAGAATCTTACGAGAGATTTTATCCATATTCTCTCTAATTGCTTGGGATTGGAGTTCATACTCATCAACCTGATTATCTTCCATTATTTTTCTCCTTATTATCATTATTATTTAAATCCACAGGTAGGATAATATCATCAAGGCGCTGTGGCTGTTGTTCTTCCTTATGCTTAGCTCTTCTTCTATTAATACTTTTCTTCATCGACTCCTTCTCTTTATACTCTCTTACATAGCTTTTTCCAGATGAAAGGATTATCGCAACAGGCTTAAGGGAAGGAACCATAAGACAAATAATTTGGATAATAGACATAACAGGAACAGCTAAGAACATACCTGCTATACCCCAAATATAACCCCAGAATGAAAGAGAGATAAGTATCATTAATGGAGAAATATTAAGTTGTACACCCTGAATTCTAGGGTCAATAATATTTCCAAGAACCATTTCGATAGAAATTGTTAGTACTGCAACGTAGACTATCATAATCCAGTTTGGAGTAAATTGGATAACTGCCATAAATATTGTAAGACCTGTAGCAATTATTGAACCAATAGTAGGTATATAGTTCAAAACGAATGCTAAGAAGCCCCATAGGAGTGCGAAATCAAGTCCGGTTACTAAGGCTGTTAAGTAGAAACAGATACCTGTTAATAGTGATATGATTGTCTTTAAAGCAAGGTACTTTGAAATTTGTTTATTAATTTTTCCAAGTAATGAAGAGAGTTTTTGTCCCTTCTCTTTATCAAGTGCAAATGAAATCTTAGGCATGAATGTTGATCTTTCAAAAAGTAAGAACATTAATGTAATTAGAATAATCATTACATCTGATAGTAGTGATAATACTCTAGATGAAATACTTGTTAGCCAGCCCATCAAAAATGAATACCAGTCAACATTTAATGATCCAATTATTGAAAAATCCTTTGGAATATCATCTACATAATCAATAATATATTGACTTAAAAGAGTATCTACAGCCTTAACTCTTTCTGCATAGTATGGAAGCTTCGCAATAAGCAAATTTACTAGTATTCCGATTAAATAGCCTAATATTAAGAATATAGCAATTACAAAGACCATTATAAATACAATTGATAAACCACTTGGTATTTTCAGCTTTGAAAGCTTTTCCATAATTGGGTTAACAAATGCAAAAATAAATAGAGCAAAAGCTACAGGTATCATTACTTCAGATGTAGCTTTTAATACAAATAGAAATAAAATTATTATTCCTAAGAATAATATTGTTCTAATTTGTCTCAGATAGTTATTGCTCGCTTCTTCTTTCATGTTAAAGAGTTTAAAACACAAGACAAAAAGTCTCAAGGTATGTATTATTGGATTAATGGAAAAGCAAAAATATCTTGATAGAATTAATATAGTACTTGTTGACACCCAAGATGGTGCAAACATAGGTTCCGTATGTAGAGCTATGAAAACTATGGGAATTACAGACCTTTCATTAGTCACTACTAGAAGCTACGATGATAACAGAGTAAGAACTCTAGCACTTCATGCTTCAGATCTTTGGGAAAATGCTAAGTATTATACCACACTAGAAGATGCGTTAAAGGATAGTATCTTTGCTGTTGGTGCAACTAGAAGAAGAGGAAAGCATAGAAAGTTATCAGCTTACTCCCCTGAGCAATTAGCTAAGCACCTTGCTACTCTTCCAGAAGGAAGGATTTCTATTGTTTTTGGTAGAGAGTCTGATGGATTAAGAGATGATGAGGTTGCACTTTGCAGCTCCATTGTTACAATACCAACGAGTGATGCATTTCCATCACTAAACCTCTCTCAGGCAGTTCAGATTATCACATATACTCTATTCCAGGAGGCCCAAGAATATCCTCAAGGTAAAAGTGCTGTAACTCGCACAAGAATTGAAAAAGCCAGCGATGAAGCCTGCGAGCACCTTTCTAATATTGGATATTTTAAATGGGATGAAGAGAAAAAGTGGTTAAATCAATTTTTTAGAGATACACTTGAAAAAGCTGGCCTTCAAGAAAGTGAAATGCAACTTTTTGATAAACTATTTAGAAAAATTGAAATGATTAAAATTCATAAGGATAAAATAGATGAATGAAAAAAATTTTTTAAATCCGCTTCCTCGTGTCGTTGCGCATAGAGGCGATAGCATTAATTATCCAGAAAACACTCTCCCTGCTTTTATTTCTGCAGTAAAAATGGATATCGATGTAGTTGAAACTGATATTCACATTACAAAGGATGGGGAGCTTGTTATTTGGCATGACCCTACTCTCGAGAGAAATACAAATGGAAGTGGAACAATAGAAAGTCATACCTTAGCAGAACTAAAGAAACTTGATGCAGGGTACACATTTACAAAGGATGGGGGTAAGACATTTCCTTTTAGGGGAAAGGGTGTTCAAATCTGCACACTCTCTGAAGCCCTTGAAGCATGTCCTGAACAACGCTTTAATATCGACTTAAAGAGTAAAGATATAAAGATTGTAGATGCTTTTATTAAAACAATAAGGGAGCATAATGCACAAAACAGAGTTTGTGGAGCTTCATTTCATCTTTCAAATTTGAAAGAATTAAGAAAAAAAGCACCAGATATTTTAACTTCTATTACAACATTAGAGGTAATTCCAATTCTACTAAGGCAAAAGCTACACATTCTTCCAAAGAGTTTTAATAGAAAGATAATTTTCCAAATTCCTCGCTCTCAATGGGGAATAAAGGTAGTAACACCAGACTTTGTTAAGCAAATGCACAAAAGAGGTGCAATTGTAATGGTTTGGACAATCAATGATGAGGCATCAATGCGTGAACTGTTTGCTATGGGGGTTGACTCTGTAATGACAGATGACCCTCAGCTTGTAATAAAAGTTGCTAAGGAGATGAATATTCGTGAAAAGTGATGTTTTTTACACAAATTTAAGAACTGGTTTTAATAACTCCCTTCTTGATAAGCTTAATAGGCTTATGACTAAGGCCGGAATAAGCAATATTGATTTTGAAGATAAATATGTTGCAATTAAGATGCACTTTGGAGAACCAGGAAATCTTGCATTCTTACGTCCAAACTGGGCAAAATGCGTTGCTGATAAAGTAAAAGAGTTAGGAGGAAAACCTTTCTTAACAGATTGTAACACTCTTTATGTTGGCGGAAGAAAGAATGCTTTAGACCACATGCTAACAGCAGAGCAAAATGGTTTTAACTACGTTTCAACAGGTTGTCAAATTATCATTGGTGATGGTTTAAAAGGTAGTGATGATATTGAAATTCCAGTAGAAGGTGGAAAATATATCGAAACTGCAAAAATCGGAAGAGCCATTATGGATGCAGATATCTTTATTTCTCTTTCACACTTTAAGGGTCATGAAGGTACAGGCTTTGGTGGAGCATTAAAGAATATTGGAATGGGGTGTGGCTCTAGAAGAGGTAAGATGGAAATGCATGTATCAGGTAAACCAAATGTAGACAAAGATGAATGTATTGGTTGTGGTATGTGTACTAAAATCTGTGCTCACGGTGCTCCTCTATTAAAAGATAAGAAATGCACAATTGACCATGAAAAGTGTGTAGGCTGTGGAAGATGTATTGCTATTTGTCCAAAGGATGCAATCCATGAAGGAACCTCTCACTCAAATGAAATACTTAACTGCAGAATGATGGAGTATGCAAAAGGTGTTCTATCAGGTCGTCCTTGTTTCCACATCTCAATTGCAGTTGATATCTCTCCTAATTGTGATTGCCACGGCGAAAATGATATGCCTATTATCCCTAATATCGGACTTTTTGCTTCATTTGATCCAGTTGCATTAGACCAAGCTTGTGCAGACGCTGCTAACAAAATGCCAGTTAATCCTAACTCAATGTTAAGTGAAGCAAATAAATGTCATCATGACCACTTTGATGATATTCATCCAGATACTTCTTGGAAACAAGGTCTTGAATATGCCCAGTCTATTGGTCTTGGTTCAAGAGAGTATAACCTTATTGAGGTAAAATGACCGAAAAACAAAAAGAAGATGCACTTTCCTTTGCTCAAAAGCTAGCAAAGGAGAGTGATGATAAAACAATTGATGAAGCAATTAGTAAGGTAGATAAATTCAAATCAAATAAAACAATTAAAAAGATTTGGGACCATGTACTAATTTTAATTGAAGTTATAAAATCCCCTCTTTTTCATAGAACTATTTCATTTGGTGCTATTGCTGCAATTCTATATCTTGTCTCTCCAATCGATATCATACCTGATGTCATTTTAGGAGTGGGACTACTTGATGATGCTTTTATCATCTCAACTATGCTTGCAGGAGTTGTTAAGAATATTAAAAACGACCCAATTAAAGCAATTAGGTTTATTGATTCCCTTCCCCCTCATTTAAAGGATACTGCTGGTAAGCTTTTTGGTGTTACCGCAGGAGCTATTGCAGGTTATAAGGTTGGTGAGGCAGCAGGTGGATACTTAAAAGATCATAATTTAGAGTCTACACTTGAAAACGTAGTAAAAGAAAATCAAAGTCTAGATGAGGTGTTTAATAACCAAAAGAAGGAGATAGCTAACTTAGCAACTACCTTTTTAGCAAAAGAGCTAAGAAAACAAATTATTGCTTCATTTAGAAAGCGAATAACAAAAAGCTTATTAGTTTTATGCTTTACATTACTTGCTGTAATATTAACTCTTGTTCCTATCTTTGGTAATGCATCAAAGTATTTTGCATCTCTTCTTTTACTCTCCGGCTACTTGTTAACCTTAATTGTAATAGTCACAGCAATAAAGAAAATGTGGCCATACCTAAAATCAATAATTAAAGAAAAAAGTTTAAAAAAAGGTATAGAAAAGAAGTTAATTGAGGAGTATGAAATACTAGAGAGTGGAAAAGTATTTATTCAAAAGCTATGCACAAAACTAAATATCAAACTTGAATTAAGTATAGATGAACTAAAGAAGTTAACTCTCTTTTTACTTAAAAGCTTTTCAACAGAAATTATTCTTTATATTTTGGGTTCAGGAGCAATTGTAGTTGCCTTTATTGCATTAAGGGTACACTTAACTACAATAAGTGTTTCATTAACACCACTAAAGCTACTTTTGTTTCCTCTATTTACATAATCAAAAAAGGCTTCCAGGAAGCACCCTAGAAGCCTTAATTACTTCTTAGAGAATCTTATCTACATCAAGATGTGTTGATTCAATATCTTTAAAATACTTGTAGGTATCAACCTTTAATTCACCACATGCAGGTTCATCACAAACAATTAATGCATTTGGATGCATCTGAAGAGCAGAACATGTCCAAGCCTGTGAAACAGCACCTTCAATTGTTGCCTGTAAAGCTCTAGCCTTGCTATGACCATTAACTAATACAACAACCTCACGGCTATCTGTAACAGTCTGAACACCAACTGTTAATGCAGTATTTGGTACTTTATTAATATCTCCACCAAAGAAACGAGAGTTCATAACCTTTGTATCATAGGTTAATGTCTTTTGACGTGTTCTTGAGCAAAGTGAACTAAATGGTTCATTAAATGCAATGTGACCATCAGCACCAATACCACCTAAGAATAAATCGATACCACCATAAGACTTAATCTTTTCTTCATAACGAGCACATTCAGCTTTTACATCTTCTGCATTACCATTAAGCATATTAATATTTTCAGCAGGAATATCGATATGGTTAAAGAAGTTTTCATGCATAAATGTCCAATATGACTGCTCATGATCGCGAGGAAGACCAACATACTCATCCATGTTGAATGTTACAACATTCTTAAATGAGATATATCCAGCCTTGTTAAGTCTGATTAACTCTTTGTAAGTTCCAATTGGGGAAGAACCTGTAGGAAGGCCTAAGATAAAAGGTCTATCACTTACCTTCTGATGATCCTTTATTGTCTTAGCGATATGTCTAGCTGCCCAAAGAGAGAGCTTTTCATAATCGTTTTGAATAATAACACGCATTTTTTTTATTTCTCCTTATTTTCTATATACTACCATGAAAAAATTCAAGAAACAATTAGATTGCGCCCTCTATTATTCCTCCTGCAACTAATACTTCTCCATCATATACGACTGCACTTTGACCGCATGTTGCAGCCTTTACATTTGTTAAGAATTTAACCACAAAGCCATCCTCAGTTTTTTCAACATGGGCAGCATCACCATGGCTAGCAGACCTAATTTTAACATTATA
>JAQYFM010000108.1 GCA_028723145.1 Spirochaetales bacterium
TTTGCCATGGTACGAAATAAAGCATCATTAATAGGACGTAGAGATTTAGCAATCTCTATTTCCTCTTTAGTGTATTTTATTTTCATTATTATTTACCTCAAAACTTATTCATAGGCGAGATAGTACTACTAAGACTTACTATCTCTTAACTTTTATTACCTCCTATGAATAATAGAAGTAAAATGCTTAAAAAAAACTATTTTAAAAAATTTAATTAAATAATTATTTATAATGTAAAAAATAATAAATTTTAGTATGAATTTTTGAAAATTTTTTATAAAACTATGTTGACATTAATCCCATTTTTAGGTTAAATACTAATCGTTGTTTTGACAGCATGGAGAGGTTCCCGAGCGGTCAAAGGGGGCAGACTGTAAATCTGTTGGCTAAGCCTTCGAAGGTCCGAATCCTTCTCTCTCCAGTACACCTTCCAGTAAATGGAAGGTTTTTTTATTTCAGGAGATGTGATGGCCTGGTACTCTTGTGGTTTGAGATTTACATGTAAACGTTGTGGTCACTGTTGTTCAGGTGAACCAGGATATGTATTTCTTTCAAAAGAAGAGATTGAAAATATTAGTTCTTATTTAGCTATAAGCGAAGCTGAGTTTTTAGATAAATACACAAGATTAATTGATCGTGGAACATACTATGATTACTCCTTAAAGGAAATGGATGACTATTCGTGTATTTTTTTAGGAGACAATGGTTGTAGTATTTATCCTGTTAAGCCATTACAGTGCTCAACTTATCCATTTTGGGATTATCTTCTTAGTGATAAAGCTCTTTTCTATGCAGAAAAGGAAGTTTGCCCAGGGGTTGGAGAGGGAGAGCTTCATAGCGAAAAAGAGATTAAAGAATTATTAAATCTTGCTAAGAAAAGAGACAATTATAGAAAAATTAAAAAATAAACTTGTATTATTAGTACAAGCTGATATTTTTATATAGTGAGGTTTCTGAGTTGCCATTATATTCTGATAAAACCATAGAAGAGATAAAACGAAAGCTATCAATTGTTGATGTTGCTAGCTCATATACCCAAATTTATCAAAAAAGTGGTAGACCTTGGATTAAATGTCCTTTTCATGGTAATGGTCAAGAAAGAACACCTTCTTGTAAGCTTGATGTAGAACAGTCTAGATATTATTGCTTTGGTTGTCATGCAACTGGAACAATGTTTAATTTTGTTATGGAAATGGAGCATCTAACATTTCCTGAGAGTGTTGAATTTTTAGCACAAAAAGCTGGTGTAGAATTAGAAACCTCAGATAAAAAGAGTAGCGTAGTTAATAAAGATAGAGAGGAAAGAGATGCTTTATTTGATCTCTATGATCGTCTTACTAAGACTTTCTCCCATATGCTGCTTAAAACAGAAAGTGGAAAACGTGCATTAGATTATTTAGAAAAAAGAAAAATAACTACAGATACAATTCTAAAATTTAATCTTGGCTATGCACCTCAAGACCCAAAATGGCTATATGAGTTTTTAAAGAGCAAATCATATAGTGATGATTTTTTAAAGAAAAGTGGATTATTTAGTCAAAATCACTATCCATACCCACTTTTTGTAAATCGTTTAATGTTCCCTGTAAAAAACTGGCAAGGTAAGGTTGTTGCATTCGGCGCTAGAGATCTTTCTTTTAGAGAGAATGCACCTAAATACATAAATACACCAGAGACCTTAATATACTCGAAAAAACACAATCTATATGCTTTTTATGAAGGATTAGATTCAATTAAGAAGGAAAAAAGTGTAATTGTATGTGAGGGTAATTTTGATGCTATTTCTCTTCAGCAATCAGGAATTTACAATGCTGTTGCTCCTTTTGGCACGGCATTTACTAGTGAGCAGGCTGATTTAATAAGTCGTTATGCTGAGAGGGTAGATTTACTCTTTGATTCCGATGGCGCAGGTCAGAAGGCTACAGAAAAAGCCATTGTTATGCTTCAAGAAAAGAATTTAGAGACTGGAGTATTAAAAATAGAAGATGCAAAGGATGCTTCTGAACTACTTGAAAATTACGGTAGCCAGAGTGTAAAAAACATCTTACTTAATAAACAGACAGGATTTAGCTATCTTGTCAATAATGGCATGAAAATGTATAATATACGGACGCCAAAAGGCAAATCTGAATTTGTCGCGTATCTTCGTGACTTTGTGAATGTAACTTTTAGTCAAGTTGAAAAGGAAAGTTATGTTCAACGAATTAGTGAGCTTTTAGGTGTTGGCCAAGAACAAATCTATTCTGATTTGAGTCATGGCAGTGTGGTTAAGAGGGTATATGAAGAACCAAAATTGGTCAACCAAGTACACTTTGAACCACTAAATACAAGTGCTATTTCTATTGATTTGTACTTGATGCTTATCTTTGCAAATCATAGAGATTTATTTGCTGAGTATACAAAGGTATTAAACTTTGGTGACTTAAAAGATAAAGAAGCACAAATGATCTTCGTAGCGCTTGAAAACATGCGAAGAAGTAACATGGGTAGTAGTGATGAGATTTTCCTCTCACTCTTTGCTGACGAGAAGGTTCGTAATGATGTTAACACGTCTTTTGAACTAGAGGAGTTCAAACGTGAAAGACCGCAGGTCGTAATAGACGAAATTCTTGATCGCCTTAGCTTAAGAAAAAAAGAGGAAGAACGCGCACTGATATCTTTGCAGCTAAAACAGGGAGAGCAGGATGGCATAGGAAGTGATGATCTTAAGACCTTGCTAAATGAGAAGTACTCCATCGAGAAGGAGATACTTGAGCTTAAGAATCGTCTTTTCAATGACAGAAGGGTAGTAGAGAATGAATGAAGAAACTAGGAATCTGTTAATCAAGGAACTCACAAAAAAGAGCATCGAACGAGGTGGATATATCCTCAAAAATGATTTATTTGCTCAGCTAAAGATGAGTGAGAGTGAAATAAACAAAATATCCAATGAAATCGATGATATTATTGCAGAGCTTAGTGATAACGGTATTGAATATCATGAGGATGAAGGTGAATATGATGGTGATGAGCCTACACCTGATGTCCTTGAGGAAGGTGCTGATTTAGAAGATGATTCATTCCTCGAAGAAGATGAACTTTCAGATGATGCGCATGATGAATATGTTATTCCTGAACCAAGTGATGCTCCTGAAGAAACTCATAATGATGATGACGACGATGATGATTATGAGGAAGATGAAGAGGAAGTTGATAACGATGCTCCAACAATTTCTTCATGGACTGCAGAAGATGAACACGTTGGTTCTTCTGAACAATATGTAGATATTTCCCAAATCAGTGATTCTCATGATCATGAGAGAAGTCATACTATTCTTGGTTCTGATAAGAGTGATAATAGTGGTGATGACCCAATTAGACTTTATCTTCGTGAAATTGGTAAAGAAAACCTCCTTGATGCAGCACAGGAAGTAACTCTTTCTAAGCAGATGGAAGCTGGAGATGAAGTTATTAGATCTGTTATTAGAGAAAGTGGTGTACTTATTTCAATGTACACAAAAATTGCTCAGCAGATTGCAACAAAAGTTGATGAGGATGATGATTCTATCTCTCCTGAAGAATTAAAGAACCTCATTAGTAAGCAAAAGCACTATACATCAAACTATAGAGAAGGCTTAAAGGTCGCTGGTAAGCATCTTAAGGAATATAATGAGCAAATTCAGAAGGCTATCTTAACAGGTGAAGAACTCATCAATGATGAGCGTTTTAACAAAAAGAGAGATGAGCTTATGAAGCTATATCTTGGTGGCTTTGAAATTAAGCTTGAGGATGTTGAATTCTTCAACCAAGATAATGCTAAGGACTTAGCAAAATTTCTTGGTGTTGATGCTAAGGAGCTTAAAGAAGCTGAGTTAAATGAATATGTAAGAATTACCAACCCATTTGGTAATAAGATGATAGTTAAAAAGTCTAATATTGTTGACAACAATGAGTCTTCAATTTTTAGATCAAATGAACCTGAAGAACCACAGGAAGGTGAAGAATACGTTGAACTTCAAGAGGATGATTTAGAGAGTGCTCTTGAAATCGATGAAGCATATGAAAAGGCTGTTCAAATGGCAAAAGAAAACAGTTCATATGTTCCTATTTGGTATTATCCTATGATTATTCAGCAGGAAGAGATTGATGAACTTACTGAAAAGTTCATCCAAGCTGCTGATTTCATCAAAGAATGTACTGATAAAAATCGTATCCTTACTAAAAAGCTTCACATTGCTCCAGATGGAGATATTTCAAAAGAGTTAAGACAGCTTGGTCGTGATCTTGCAACAAGAAGTAAAGTTCAAGGTATAGAAGAGCGTCTTGGATTAACTGCTGATGAAATTAAGCAGGATATTAAGGATTTACAGATTACAGAGAAAAAGCTCAAGCAGATTTGTTATGAGTTTGAATCTTTCGATGATCGCTATGATCCAAATAATCCTGATAAAGAACTTAAAACAGGTACTCAGAAAATTCTTGATAGTGTAAAAACAATCAAGAGTGGTCAAAAGATGATGAAGGATGCTAAAGATCGCTTGATCAAAGCTAACCTCAGACTTGTTGTTTCTATTGCTAAAAAATATACAAACAGAGGTCTTCATTTTTTCGATTTAGTCCAGGAAGGTAATATTGGTCTAATTAAGGCAGTTGAGAAGTTTGAGTACAGAAAGGGATTTAAGTTCTCTACCTATGCAACTTGGTGGATTAGACAAGCAATTACTAGATCAATTTCTGACCAGGCAAGAACTATTCGTGTTCCTGTTCACATGATTGAACAAATCAATAAGGTTGTTAGAGAATCTAGATCTCTCTTACAATCTCTTGGAAGAGAACCGACCGATGCTGAAATTGCTGAACGCCTTGGATGGGATGAGAAAAAGGTTAAAGCAGTTAAGAATGTTTCTCGTGAACCTATTTCACTTGAAACACCAGTTGGTGAAGAGGAAGATAGCTTACTTTCAGACTTTATTGAAGATAAGGATGTTGAAAATCCAGCCAACCAGACTGCATATGTTCTTTTACAAGAGCAGATTAAAGAGGTACTTACAACTCTACCAGCTCGTGAACAAGAAGTTTTACGCATGAGATTTGGTCTTGATGATGGATATCCATTGACACTGGAAGAAGTTGGGTTGTATTTTGATGTTACACGTGAACGTATTCGTCAGATTGAAGCTAAGGCTTTAAGAAGACTACGCCACCCTAAACGAAGTAGAAAATTAAAAGATTACGTTTGATCTTTAAGGAGTGAATATAATGGCTGATAATAACATACAGCAAATTGACAGTCTCCTTCTCACATTACAAGATGTGTTAAGGTTAAAATTTGAATTAGAAAGTGAAATTGAATCTCTTCCTGAAAATCTTAAAACTCAGAAGGAAGAGCTTGCAGAAGCTAATAAGAAGTTCTTAGAGCTCAATGAAAAATATACAAAGGCAAAGGAAGATGCTGCTTCTAATTCTATCCGTTATGATGAAGCATTCCAGACAAGAACTAACGCTGAAAAGATGATGGATACTATCTCTACACAGAGAGAGTATGAAGCACTTTCAAAGCAGATTGATGAAGCTAAAATTAAAGAAACTGGCTTATTAAAGGCTAGAAATGCTGCAACAGCTCTTGTTGAAGAGCTTAAGGCACAGCTTGATGCTCAATCAAAAGTTTGCGATGAAATTAAAGCTGATGTAGATGCTAAGAGTGCTGAAATCGATTCTATCATCCTTGAAAAGAAGGAGCAGATTGCAGAGCTCGATAGAAGATGTTTACAGGTTAAAGAGCAGGGTATTAGTGATGAAATTTATGCTAAATTCTGTAATATTGTTAAGAATAAGAAGGGTGTAGGTATAGTTGCAATTCATGGACAAGTTTGTCAGGGTTGTCATATGGTTCTTCCTGTTCAGTTTGTTAACGATGTAAGAATGGGAAATACTACTGAGTATTGTCCATACTGCTCAAGAATCCTATATTACGAAGAAAGCGAAGATAGCAATATCGACTATTCTGTTGATTCATTTGGTGAAGATAGTGATGATGAATCATTTGCAGATGTTGTTGATACAGGAGACTTCGACGATCTTCTTTAATTGTTAATCCAATCGGTTAGCTAGGCAGTCGCTTCATTAAGTTGGAGAGGAAAGTCCGGGCTCCTAAGGACAAGATGCTGGGTAACACCCAGATGCAGTAATGCAATAGAAAGTGCAACAGAAAATATACCGCCTAAGGGTAAGGGTGAAATGGTAGGGTAAGAGCCTACCGCACTTGCAGTGATGTAAGTGGCAGTGTAAACCTCGTCTGGAGCAAGACCAAGAAGGAAAGTGTCCCGTCCTTGACAATACTTTTCGGGTAGGTTGCTTGAGCCTACAGGTAACTGTAGGCCTGGATAGATGACTGCCGTTATACAGAACCCGGCTTATTGCTAACCGATTATTATTTTTTTATGGAGGTAAGGTGTGAAACATAGATTTATTTCTATACTCATTCTTATCTCTTTTCTTTTATTTTCTTGTTCTAATTCTTTTGATTACAAAGCTAGATATGAAGCTGGTAAATATGAAGATATAATAGAAAATGCAAATGAAGAGCTTTCTATAAAGCTAAATCAAGATGCATTATACTATCTTTTTATGAGCCAATTTAAGCTTGGTTACATTGATGATTCTCTCTCTGCTGCACGTTTATATTCAGCTTGTTATAGCTCAAATATAGATCAGAGACTTAGGGATTCATTAAGAATTTTACTTTTCTATTCAAATGATTTTGAAAAGTGTTATGCAGGTGAAAAACTAAATAGTTTATTTTCAATGTCTGAAACAGAATTGATAGTATATTTTTCTTCATTAATGAAAACAGAAAAATATTCTCAAGCAGATGCTTTATATAATCAAAATTTAAGTAAGCTTTCACTTAAGAGTAGATGCTTAATGCTTATTGGTGGAAAAGCTTCTACAGATTTGATTGTTTCATCATTAAATGAATTAGAAGCTATTAACGATCCTGATATCGATTCTATTTTAATACAGGCAATTAATGTTTTAAATGAAAGAGCAGAAGGCTCAAAGCTTTTAGATTTAGCTTTAAAGCACTATGACTCATCTAAGGATAACCTTGCTCTTGTTATTGGTGATATTTACAGACTTTCAGGGGATATCATCAAGGCAAGAAGCTATTGGTCAATGGCTTATAAAACTTACCCTGATGATGTAAAACAACGCCTTAAATACCTCTAAGCTTTACTTCGTCCCAGAGCTCATTCATTTGCTCTACATGTTCAATATCAAGAGGAATATTCCTTTCTTTAGCAAGTTCAAATAGGGCTGTAAAACGATTTTTTATCTTATTATTAGCTCTTTCAAGTGCAAATGCAGGATTAACTTTTACAAACCTTGCAAGATTAATTACACTAGTAAGTAAGTCCCCAATTTCTTCCTCTAAATTATCTCTATCATTATTTTTAAGAGCCATTTTAACTTCATCTAGCTCTTCATTTACTTTATCAATTACACCTTCAACATTAGGCCAGTCAAAACCTGTTTTAGCAAGTTTTTTTTGTAATTCAAATGATCTTTCAAGTGGAGGTAGGGAAGCTGGAATATGATTAATCTTCTCAATTGGATCTTTTGCCTTTTTCTCAACACCTTCTTTTACACTATAATAGGCTTTTAATCCTTCTTCTTTATTATGTACAACAACGTCTCCAAATACATGAGGGTGCCTTCTTATTATTTTTTCACAAACTTCATTTATAGCATCTTGAGGAGTAAAATCGTTTGCTTGTTCATGAATTTTTAAAAGCATCAAAGCATTTAGTAAAATATCCCCAACTTCCTCTCTTGTTGAAGATGTATCTTTATTATTTGCACCTTCTAAATACTCATACGCTTCATCAATTAGATTTTGAAGGGAATCCTTATTGCTAAGAGCCTTGTCGTATGGGCAGCCATTTTCACTTCTTAATATTGTTACGATATCATATAGATTTTGAAATGCATCTTTTGAATTTGTTGCTTTAATAAAAGTATAGTTAACCATGAATCTATAATAGTTTTTTAATAAATCGTATTCAATTAGCTAAAGCTACTAATTAAAAATAGTCAAATAAAAAAATTAGCTTTATAATTCATTTCAAGAACATAAATTGCTGAGGGGCATGTTCTTTTGGGCTTTGGTATTTATTGCTGAAGCTCATATTTTTTATTTTTCGCTTGACCAAAAAATTGACGTTGCAAAGGTGATAATATAAAATTTTT
>JAQYFM010000109.1 GCA_028723145.1 Spirochaetales bacterium
TACGCAAGCACCTAATCTAAGTGAAGGCTTTGTTGCTCCTCCTACAAATCCAACTCTAAAGGCTGCTGTAGTAGATTATGGTATTAAATACTCAATAATCGATGATTTATATCAAAGAAATTGTGCTGTAACACTATTTCCTCCTACCTTCAAGGCTGAGGATGTACTCGATAAGGGATATGATTTATTGTTCTTATCAAATGGCCCAGGAGACCCTGCACTTCTTACTCAGAGCGTTGAGGAAATAAAGAAGTGCTTAAAGAAAATACCAATTAGAGGTATTTGTCTTGGTCACCAGCTACTAACACTAGCTCTTGGTGGTAAAACTGTGAAGATGGACTTTGGCCACCATGGAGGAAACCAACCAGTTAAGGATATGATTACAGGCAAGACCTTTGTAACAAGCCAAAACCATGGATTTATGAGTGATGAATCATCTCTACCACAAGGCGTTGAGGTATGGATGAGAAATGCAAATGATGATTCAGTAGAAGGAATAATTTCAAGAGAAAATAATGTTAAATCAGTACAGTTCCACCCTGAAGCATCACCTGGTCCTCACGACAAAAATGATATCTTTGATGAATTTTTAAAGGAGCTTTAATATGCCAAGAAGAGATGATATCCACCATATTTTAGTAATCGGTTCAGGTCCAATTGTTATCGGACAAGCATGTGAGTTCGACTACTCAGGTAACCAGGCAGTTAAAGCATTAAAGGAAGAAGGTTACGAAGTATCACTTATCAATCCTAACCCTGCAACTGTCATGACAACTCCAGGAATTGCGGACCATATCTTCCTAGAACCTTTAAAGGTTGAGTATATTGAGAAAATATTTCAGCAGGTTGCACCTGATGCAATACTCTCAACAATGGGAGGACAGAGTGCTTTAAACCTTACTATGGAACTTCAAGAAAAGGGTATTCTTGAAAAGTATGGAGTAAAGGTTATTGGTGCTTCTGCAGATGCAATTAATAAAGCAGAGGATAGAGGTGAATTTAAAAAGATTGTTTCAAGCCTTGGCCTTGAAAGTGCAAAATCTATGATAGTTCACTCTCTTGAAGAAGCAAAGGCTGTACTAAACGAAATACCTCTTCCATTAATTATTAGGCCATCCTTCACTCTTGGTGGTATGGGTGGATCAATTGCTGAAAAACCAGAGGAATACCTTCCTCTAGTTGAAAGAGCATTGGAAATCAGTCCAGTTCATGAAGTTTTAATAGAAGAGTCTTTAATTGGTTGGAAAGAATTTGAAATGGAAGTTATGAGAGATAATAGAGATAATGCTATTATTGTTTGTTCCATCGAAAATATCGATCCAATGGGTGTCCATACAGGTGATAGTATTACAATTGCACCTAGCCAAACTCTCTCAGATAGAGAGCTACAAAAGATGAGAGATGCTTCAATTAATATCCTTCGTGCCGTAGGTGTTGATTGTGGTGGTTCAAATGTTCAATTTGCACTCAATCCAAAAGATGGAAGAATGATTGTAATTGAGATGAACCCTAGAGTATCACGTTCATCAGCATTAGCAAGTAAGGCAACAGGATTTCCTATTGCTAGATGCTCTGCAAAGCTTGCTGTTGGTTATACTCTCGATGAAGTAGTAAATGAAATTACAGGACAATCTGTTTCATGCTTCGAACCTGCATTAGACTATGTTGCAGTTAAGGTTCCTCGCTTTGAGCTCGAAAAATTTCCACTCCCTGTTTCTGCTTTAGGCACTCAAATGAGAAGTGTTGGTGAAGCTTTAGCACTTGGAAGAACCTGTGGTGAAGCATTAAATAAAGCATTAAGAAGTGCAGAAAGAAAGGTTGAAGGCCTTCAGGAATTAAAAGGTGATGTTGATACAATTTTACATGCAGCACATCCATTAAGATTAGAAGCAGCTTATACTGTAATTAAAGAAAAAGGTATAGATGCTATTGCTGAAGTAAATAAAATAACAGGCTTTGATCCTTACTTCTTATATGTTTTATATGAACAAGCTGAACTCGATAAAAAAATTGAAAAAGGCCTTACAAACGAACTATTAATTGAAGCTAAAGAAAATGGCATGTCTGATAAGAGAATTGCAACCTTAGCTAAGATTACAAGTGAGGAAGTTAAAAAAATGAGAGATGAACTTAATCTTCATATCTCAACTCACTATGTTGATACTTGTGCTGGAGAAGCAAAGGCTCTAACACCATATTGCTATACTACTTATAGTGAAGCAGATGAAGGCACTCCACTTGGAGAGGATGCTGTAATTATTCTAGCTTCTGGACCTAATAGGATTGGACAAGGCTTAGAGTTTGATACCTGTTGTACCCTTTCTTCCCTTGCTTACAGAGCAAAAGGAAGAAAAACAATTATGGTAAACAGCAATCCTGAAACCGTTTCAACAGACTTTAATACCTCAGATAGACTTTATATCTCACCTCTTACAAGTGAAGAAGTAATAGAGATAATGAGAAAAGAAAAGTGTAACAGAGTTGTTGTTCAACTTGGTGGTCAAACCCCACTTAATATGGCAGCAGACCTTGAAAAAGCTGGTGCACAAATAGTTGGAACATCTCTTGATAGTATTGATAGAACTGAAGATAGAGGAGAATTCTCAGATCTTGTTAAAGAGCTTGGACTCAGACAACCTGAAAACAGAATGGGTATTAGCAAAGAGGATGTAATAAATAAAGCTAAAGAAATTGGCTTCCCTGTTCTCCTCCGCCCATCATTTGTTCTTGGTGGAAGATGTATGTTCATTGCATATGATACAGCTGGACTTGAGGAATTCTTCTTAACAAGTGGCCTTGAAATTAGTGAAAAAGCTCCAGTACTTGTAGACCAATTCTTAGAGGATGCATTTGAGTATGATCTTGATGCTCTCTCAGATGGTAAGCACATCTATATTGGAGGTATTTTGCAACACATCGAGGCTGCGGGTATCCACTCTGGTGATAGCGCTGCTGTTTTCCCTCCATATAAAAGTAAACCTGAAATTATCCAAGAGATGAAAGAATGGACTCTAAAACTTGCAACAAAACTAAATGTAAGAGGCCTCATGAATATCCAGTTTGCTGAAAAAGATGGAAAGCTTTACATAATTGAAGTTAACCCACGTGCTTCAAGAACTGTACCTTTTATTTCAAAATCTAGTTCAGTAAATCTTGTTGAAGCTGCAGTAAGAGTCTGGGAAGGTGAAGATTTAGTATCTCAAGGCTTAGTTAAGAAAGGTGAATATATCGCAACAGGAAGATGTACTGTTGGTTGGGCTATCAAAGAAGCTGTATTCTCATTCGATAGATTCTTAAATGTAGATCCTCAACTAGGTCCTGAGATGAGATCAACAGGAGAAGTTGTAGGTATTGGTACAACCTTCGGTGAAGCATATGCAAAGAGCCAAGCTGCTAGTGGTAACCTACTTCCAAGAAAAGGAAGGGTAGTAATTTCTGTAAATAAAAAGGATAGAAAAACTATTCTACCAATTGCAAAAAAACTTGAAGAGTTAGGCTTTGAGCTATTTGCCACAAAAGGTACTGCAAGGGATCTATTTAACGAAGGTATTTTAACAAACGTCGTCTTAAAGGTTAATGATGGCCACCCAAATATCGTTGATATGATAAGAGCACACAAAATTGATCTTGTTATCAACACTCCAATGGGATTCCATTCTAGAAAGAGTGATGATGATATTAGAACTGAAGCAATGCGCAATAAAATACCATATACCACTACAACTAGTGCCGCTCATGCAGCGACTTTGGCAATAGAATTCTTAAAGAAAAAGGAGTATATAGTTCGAGAATTAAGAAATAAATGAAAAAAGAGCTATTAATCTGAATATTTTTTACTAAAAAAGTGTTTACACTTTATTAGAAAGATTGTATGTTAATATATAGCTGGTGCTAGCTAACTGTCTGTCACAATTTCCCTCAACACACCTATTGATGGCGGTCAGCAGCACCTTTTTTTATACCTTTTTAATACCTATAAAATTTTTTAAGCCAAAATAATTTTTTTTTATTAAAGAAATAAGCAGAATAATATTAGATCTATTACCCCCCCTAGACTGTCCGAAAACTATCTGTTAAATACTTATATACGCTTTATATAGCGGTATTAATATATGTCACTACAATATATCCA
>JAQYFM010000110.1 GCA_028723145.1 Spirochaetales bacterium
TAAGCATAAGTTCTTAGAAGAGAACGAAAGAACTATTAAGGAAGGTGGTCAGCCAGCTGTTGCAAGACCAATTCTCCTTGGTATTACTAGAGCTTCTCTCTCTATTGACTCATTTATTTCAGCTGCTTCATTCCAGGAGACCACAAAGGTATTGACAAATGCGGCAATTGCTGGTAGTAAAGATGAACTTAGAGGACTCAAGGAGAATGTTGTCATCGGTCACTTAATTCCTGCAGGTACAGGTATGAAGAAGTATCGCCAAATTCACCTTGATGACGAAAAGTTACTCGAGCTTCAGAAGTCAGTCGATAAGGCTAAGAAAGAAATCAAAGTTGAAGAGATTGACGATGATGATGTCGATATTGAAAACATTGCAAATATGAAAGTTGTAGGAGACGCAGCAGACATCGACGGTGTTGACGTTGGTGAGGATTACGATGATTGATTAGCCTGTTGGCGTATTAATCAAGTAGTTTCAGCTGAAGTCTCATGCTGACTGCAATTTTTATGAAATATGCCGCCTGTGCGGCATATTCTAGGTCTTTGTGAGGAAGGATTTAGAGATATAAATTAAGGAGCGTATCGTAAGATGCCTACTATTAATCAGCTTGTAAGAAAGGGTAGAACAAGTCTTAAGAACAAGACTAAGTCCCCAGCTCTTGAAGGATGCCCTCAGAAAAGAGGCACATGTACTAGAGTAATGACTGTAACACCTAAGAAGCCTAACTCAGCTTTGAGAAAGGTTGCTCGTGTTCGTCTCTCTAATGGAATCGAAGTAACTGCATATATCCCTGGTATTGGCCACAACCTCCAGGAGCACTCTGTTGTTCTCATCAGAGGTGGAAGAGTTAAGGACCTTCCTGGTGTACGTTACCACATCATCCGTGGTTCCAAGGATACACTTGGTGTCGCAGATAGAAAGAGAAGCCGCTCTAAGTACGGTGCAAAGAAGCCAAAGGCTTGATAGGAGGGTAGTAGAATGTCAAGAGGTTCAAAAACTCCTGTTAGAGTTGTTACTCCAGATGCTGTTTATAACAGCACAGTTGTCGAGAAGTTCATCTGCCGCATGATGGTTGATGGAAAGAAGGGTGTTGCTACAAAGATTATCTATTCAGCACTTGACACAGTTGCTGCTAAGAGTGGTGAGAATGCTATCGATGTCTTTAACAAGGCACTTGATAACGTTAAGCCTATGGTAGAGGTAAAGAGTCGCCGTGTTGGTGGTTCAACATACCAAGTCCCTACTGAAATCAGAGAGCCAAGAAGAGAAGCACTTGCAATGAGATGGATTATCGCAGCTGCAAGAGCACGTTCTGGTAAGAGCATGTCTGAAAAGCTTGCTAACGAACTCTTAGATGCATTTAACTCAACAGGTGCTGCATTCAAGAAGAAGGAAGATACACACAGAATGGCAGATGCAAACAAAGCATTTACCCACTTCAGATGGTAGTTCTACTTCAACTAGAAGAAAAGAGACAGTCAATTGTACTGTCTCTTTTTTCATCTTTGATGATATAAAAAAAGAGTCCTAACAAAAATGTTAAAGACTCTGCATAATAATTAGTTTTCTAATACACTTAGGATTGCTTTTGCAAGCTGATCTGGACAGCTAGTTTGCTTAAAGCCACATGTTGTACCTAAAATTTTATTAGCAACAGTTTTTGCATCTTCACCTTCAACGAGCTTTCCAATACCCTTTAAATTTCCATTACAGCCGCCTGTAAACTTAACATCATGAAGTTTTCCTTCTTCATCGATAGAAAAATCAATGAGCTGAGAACAAGTACCTTTAGTTCTATATTGATAATCCACTTTATTATTCTCCTATTAAAAATAAACTTTATTCTAGAAACCTCTCAAAATCAAGAAGAACATGGTAAAAATGGCATTTTATTAGAATTTTTAAGGTTAACTGTTTAAAATATAAGAAATAATATGAATCATATGAATAAAATTTTTGTTATAAGTAGTTGTATACAAACGCATAACTCATTATTATATGTGGCTGAATTTATTTAATATTTATATAGAGGTCATTGTGGATACAATTTTAGTTAGTTTAGCATTTGCATTAATTGCAGGTCTAATGATGTCCAGATTAGCAAAGTTAGTTAACCTCCCAGCAGTAACTGCATATTTAATTGCAGGACTTTTAATCGGACCTTTCTGTTTAGGAAGACTTGGTGTTAGTGGACTTGGCTTTAATAGCCTTGCTCAAGTAGGAACACTTGAAATTGTTAGCCAAACAGCTTTAGGTTTTATTGCTTTTGCAATAGGTAATGAGTTCCGTCTTAAGGATCTTAAGGTGATGGGTAGAGCTGCTATCACAGTTGGTATCCTACAAGCAGTAATTACAACAGTTGTTGTAGATATTGCTCTTGTTGTGCTCCATTTTATTTTCCCATCAATTATTTCAATATCATCAGCATTAACTCTTGGTGCAATTGCTGCTGCAACAGCTCCTGCTGCAACTTTAATGGTTGTACGTCAGTATAAAGCTGAAGGCCCATTAACAAAGCTTTTGTTGATGGTTGTAGCAATTGATGATGCAGTAGGTCTAGTACTTTTCTCTGTATCATTTGGTATTGCTAATGCTTTAGAAACAGGTGCAATTAGCATTGTAACTGTACTTGTTGAGCCACTTGCTGAAATTGGTGCATCAGTAATATTAGGCGTAATTGCAGGTCTTTTACTTAACTGGCTTGAAGTATACTTCCATTCAAGAAGTAAGCGTCTTGCACTTGCTGTTGCTTTTGTTCTTCTTACAGTAGGTTTCTCTCAAAAAACATTTAATATCGGTGGAATTCACGTAGGATTCTCACTCTTACTTGTTTGTATGATTACAGGTACAATCTTCTGTAATATTTGTGAAACAAGTGAAGAATTAATGGCAAGAGTAGAAAGATGGACTGCTCCATTAAACATGTTATTCTTCATTTTAAGTGGTGCAGAACTTAATTTAACAGTTCTTTCAAACCCTCTTGTAATTATGATTGGTGTAATTTATATGATTTTCCGTTCTGCAGGTAAGATTGGTGGTGCATATATTTCATGTAAAATGGAGCATACAACTCCAATTATTCAACAGCACCTCGGTATTACATTACTCCCACAAGCAGGTGTTGCACTTGGAATGGCATTAACAGCTAGTAACCTTGCTGATGGTGCAATGGTTAGAAGTGTAGTACTCTTTGGTGTACTTATCTATGAACTTGTAGGCCCAACACTTACCAAGTGGTCTCTTACACAGGCAGGAGAAATCAAGCCAGAAGGAAGAGTCAGCAGCAGAGAGGTCAACCAACCAGACAACAAGCCTGCTGTTACTATTAAATAGTAGATTTACTTTACTACTTAAAGCCCATGATTCTGTAATAGAGAATTGTGGGCTATTTTTTTTATATTTTGACTGAATAATCCTACTTTTTTTCGTAATTTAAATTACCCTAACAAAAGGAAATAAAAGATAAAAAGTGTGTTGACAAAAGTTTTTGTTTGAAATATATTACTTAAAGTGTCCGCACTACGGTTATGTCCTAGTGCGTTTTTGAGAGCCAAACCGACTGCAACCATAATGGTGAAAGTAGGGTGCTCCAGATGATAAGTTTTTTGATAGCTTAAACGTATGTCGGCTTTGACAAGTACATTGTCGACCTCTGGATCCCCTTTTTAGTTCACTAGATTAACGCAATCAGTTTGTACCTCGGAAATTAGTAAAGGCTTGGGCCTTTATGACAATATTATTATTGAATTTGTGACAAGAAAGTCACAAGGAGGAACTGATGGCAAAGGAAAAATTCGAGAGAACCAAGCCACACGTAAACGTAGGTACTATTGGTCACGTAGACCATGGTAAGACCACTCTCACAGCTGCTATCACAGCACACTGTGCTAGAATGTTCGGT
>JAQYFM010000111.1 GCA_028723145.1 Spirochaetales bacterium
GGTTCTTCATTTCTAGGTTTTACTTTTATAACTAGAACTAGCAATGAAGGATTAGGTTATTGCAAGCCAAAGGAAAAGAAGCTAAGTAAATTTGAAGATAAAATTCGAGAGATTACTTCTAGAAGTAGAGGTGTTGCATTTAGTGTTGTAGTACAAGAATTAAACGCTTATATACGTGGATGGATTAACTACTACGCTAGAAGTAATATACTTACATATATCAAGGAAAAAGCCCCTTGGATAAGAAGACGGCTTAGGCAATATCTTTGGAAACAATGGAAGACACCAGGTAACCGTAGGGATAATCTTAGAGAATTAGGTGTACCAAAATGGAAACTTGACAAGATAACATGCTATTCAAGTTGCAGATGGTATAAAATGGGGCATATACTAGGTGCATACATTACGAACGATATTCTCTTAAGCAAATTCAAACTAATGGATATCGAAGGAGAATATAAACGTCTTCACAAAGAAAGACGCTTATTGGATAGGACATACAACTCTTAGCTTGAGTTTGTATTCATTTGAACCGCCGTATACCAGACCGGTACGTACGGTGGTGTGAGAGGAAAGCCCCTACAGGGGCCTACCTACTCGATTGAAAAATTAAAAAGGTCGAAATTAATCGACCTTTTTGAGAACAGTTTTTTCTTAACCCTGTAGGGAATCAGATAACAGTACCTGACTTAATTACAGCGTTCTTGTTGATGACGATAATTCCGTCGTGGATTGAGTACATCTCGAAATCGCCTTCTGGACGAGGGATGTCATCAATACCAATTCTACAACCATCACCAATTCTTACGTTCTGGTCAATGATTGCTCTTCTAATAATAGTACCCTTACCAATACCAATGTTTGGGATACCTCTTCTAGCATTTTCAGCTCTTTCTTCTTCTGTTTCATAGTGGCTAGCACCCATGCAGTATACACCGTCAAGAGAAGCACCAGACTCAATGATAGTTCTTACACCAACGATTGAGTTAACAATGTAAGCGTTAGTGATGATAGAACCTTCAGAAGCGAGGGAGTAAGAAATATTACAGAAGTTCATCTTAGTTGCAGGAAGGTGTCTTCTGTGTGTATAAATCGGCATTTCCTCATTGTAGAAGTTGAACTGAGGTGCGATAGAAGCAAGATTAAGGTTACATTCATAGAATGCCTTGATTGTTCCGATATCTTCCCAGAAGCTATCAAATAGATATGCTGCTACTGGTCTTGTCTTAATTACTTCTGGAATGATTTCTTTACCGAAATCTGTGAAGTCGTTATTAAGCATCTCTTCCATTGCCTTAGCATTGAAGATATAGATACCCATACTTGCAAGATATTCATTAGATGCATCAACTTTCTTATTTAATTCTTTCTGCATGAATTCTTCATGTACACGATATGCTGAGATATCCATGTCACTAGCTGGCTTCTCGTAGAAAGACTTAATCATACCTTGTTCATCAGCTCCGATGATACCAAGGCCTGTAGCTTCAGATCTTGAAATAGGCTTAGCAGCAATTGTAAGCTCAGCACCTGTTTCAATATGTCTGTCGAGCATATCTCTGAAGTCCATAGAATAGAGCTGGTCACCTGAAAGAATAATGTAATAATCAGCATTCTGATCATGGAAGTGCTTGAGGTTCTTTCTTACAGCATCAGCTGTACCCTGATACCAGCTTTCTGATGTATATGTTTGTTCAGCAGCAAGAATCTCTACAAAGCCACCTGAGAACTGATCAAACTGATATGTATTTACAATGTGGTTATGTAATGAAGCTGTATTGAACTGAGTCAAAACATAAATCTGGTTAATTCCACTGTTCAAGCAGTTTGAAATAGGAATATCAACGAGACGATATTTACCTGCAAATGGAACAGCTGGTTTTGATCTATCCATTGTTAAAGGATAGAGTCTTGTGCCTCTACCACCACCAAGAATAATAGCGATAGCTTTTTTCTTTTTTCCCTTACCTTTCATTTGGTACCTCCAAGTAGTTTACCATATATCTTAATATATTCTTCTGCACTTTCATTCCAAGAGAAATCACTCTTTAACGCATTAATACGTGCTTCAGTAAAATGTACTTTATCATTATAGAATGTTATCGCTTGGTTAACAATGTTATAAATTGAATTTGGACTAAGTTCCTCGAAAAGGAATCCATTTCCATGGATAATATCTTCATTAATGTTGATGATACTATCAGCAAGTCCACCTGTTTTATGAGCAATTGGAAGTGTTCCATAAACAAGTGAATACATTTGATTTAGCCCACAAGGTTCATAACGTGATGGCATTAAGAAGTAATCACATGCACCTTCTACGATATGAGATAGTTCTTGAGAGAAAACAATATTAACACTTACATTGTCAAATCTAGCACCAATATCCTTTAATTTATCTTCATATCGTTTATCACCAGTACCGATGATAATAAATTGACATTTACCTTCTCTTGCAATTTTCTCAAGGGCAGGAACATCACCATCTAAGAGCTCATGGAAACCTTTTTGATCAGCAATTCTACTAATCATACCAATTAGTGGAATATCTGGATTTTCAGCCAAATTAAACATCTTCTGAGCCTTAAGCTTTAACTTTGCTTTTCCACTTTGATCTTTTGCTGAAAAATGTTCTTCAAAGAATACATCTTTCTTTGGATCCCATTCTTTTTTATCAATGCCATTAAGAATTCCAGAAAGGGTATTTGATCTTGATTTTAATAAATCATTTAAACCGCATCCTTGTTCTGCTGTTTGGATTTCTTTTGCATAAGTAGGGGATACTGTTGTAATGTGATCTGCATATTCAAGTCCGCTTTTTAGCATATTAAAGCGTTTTTCTAAGCCTTTTCCAGAAAGAAGTTTTTCAGTAGGTTTAACATTAGAACGAATTAAATCAAAGCGTGAGAAATCACCTTGGTAGGCAAGATTATGAATAGTAAATACTGTTTTTACTTTTAACTTTTCTTCTTTTGCAAGGTACATTGCAGGACCAGCAGTCCAGTCATGAGCATGTAATACATCTACTTTCCAATCACTTTGCTTAATATATTCAATAGCGGCTTTAGAAAGAAGTAAAAATCTGTATGCATTATCACTATATGGTGAAAAAGAAGTATCGCCATAAATACCTTTTCTTGCTGAAAAAAGTGGGTGGTCAATTGCAAGGTAATCAACTTTCTGAACCTTTTTTACCAAAATTGTAATTGTTTCTTCTTTTGATAAAGTTGATACAGTAATAGTTCTTTCTTTCTTAAATCCTTTTTTGTCAATGAACCCATATAAAGGCATCATAACCTTTACAGAGTTTCCTGTTTTATTAATAGACGACGAAAGAGCTCCAACAACATCTGCAAGTCCACCAGATTTTGAAAATGGAACAGTTTCGGAAGTTAGCATCAAAATGTTCATAGTTAAATTACACAATAGCCTTTTCTCGAAGTCAAGCAAAAAAGCCTAAATAAGTTAAAAAAAGGCATAAAAAAGTCCGACAGGTGCATTGTCGGAAATTACTGGATAAGCAAAATTATTAAATTGAACTAACTTTAATTAATGATAAATTATCTATCTTATCAGATATGTTATCCAAGCAATAAGATTCCCCATTTACTGTAATACATTCAACCGTATAATAGTTTGTATTTGAAGTAATTTCATAAAAATTCTTTGAAAAAGTAATGTAAGCTTTTGAATATACTTCAGCTTTCATATTAAGTACTACTTTTTCTACCTTTGCAAAAAGGCTACATGAAATACTAATTAGGAAAAGAAGCATAACAATCCTTCTCACATAATCTCCTTTTCCCCTGTTTCTTTTAAATTATCAAAATGTATTTCAGTTGTCAATAATTAAGAATATTAAGTTCGAGATATGTACTTTTCAGCCATATGAGCAGCTAAAGCACCATCACTAGCAGCTGTTACTACCTGTCTAAATGGGGTGGTTCGTACATCACCTGCAGCAAAAATACCATTTTGAGAAGTTCTTAATAATTCATCTGTAATAATAAAACCTGAATTATCTGTTTTGATTAAACCTTTGAATGGGGTTGATGCAGCTTCAATACCTGTGAAAATAAATACTCCATGAGTTTCAACTACGCAGTTATCATCTAAAGTAATGGAAGTTACTTTATTATTTCCATTAATCGAAATAACATTTTTTTCTAAAAGTAGCTTGATATTCTTTGTTTCTTTTACTCTATTAACAAGTATTTCCTGTGCTCTAAATTGGTTTCTTCTATGAATAAGAGTAACACTATTAGTAATTTTTGATAGATAAAGTGCTTCTGTTAAGGCTGTATCGCCTCCTCCAATTACAACAACATCTTTGCCCTTATAAAATGGTCCATCACATGTTGCACAGTAACTAACTCCACGACCTTCAAATTTATCTTCTCCAGTTACTCCTAGCTTCTTATGAGTTGCGCCTGTTGCGATAATTATTGCTTTTGCTTGATAACTATCATTTTCTCCAATAGCTGTGAAATAGTCTGACTTTGTTATACTTGTAATGTTGTCATATACTATTTCTGCTCCAAAGCTTTCCGCTTGTTTTTGTAAATTGTCAGCAAGAGTAAAACCAGATATTGGAGAGACTGAAGGGTAGTTTTCAATTTTGTCAATGTACATTAATTGGCCACCTGGTGCCATGCTTTCAACCACTAAAGTATCAAGGCCATATCTAGAGCAGTAAATTGCTGCACTTAATCCTGCGGCTCCTGCGCCAATTATGATTACATCTTTCATTAGTTATCCTCGTTTGCAAGCTTTTTTAGAAGTGCTTCTTCAGCATCACTTCTTCTAATATAAATTGGTCCTTGTCCGATATCATCTTCACCTTGACTATGATATTGATCAATTCCAAGTTTAACCATAACACCACCTAAAGGACGGAAACATTGGTCATCAGTAATTATTTTTACTTTTGGATCAATTAAAGCTGAAAGCTTGTTTGAGAATGCTGTTGCATCTGGACCTGTTACCAATATTGAAGATTCATTTTTAATTTCATCTAAAATATCTTCAGCATTTCCATCTAAGTCTTTAATTAACTTACCATCCTTATAAATTCCAATATAATAACGTTTCTTCTTTGCATCAATAACACTAATTTTGATAGCTGGATAATCTGGAGTGGCTTCAGCAATTACTTGAAGTGTTGGTACACTAACTAATGGTATTCCAAGAGCTAGGGAAATTCCTTTGAGCGTTGAGAATCCAATTCTTAAGGATGTAAAAGAACCTGGTCCTCGAGTTGCTACTAAAAGGTTTAAATCTTTAAAAGAAATATTAGATTCTCTTAAAATTGATTTTATCTCAGAGAGAAGTTCCTCTGAGTGTTGTCCATCCTTTTTTATCATGCGTACATCAAGATTATCATCATTTAAAAGAGCTATGTGTAATATAGCTGTTGATGTATCTACTGCAAGTACTTTCATAGTTCTATTCCTTTAATATCGATAATTCTTTTTAAATCTTTATCAATAGTGATGTTAATAAAGATTGTATTATCAGGAAGCATGTCTTCGATTTTTTCACTCCACTCAATCAGAGTTACTCCATCAGGGTAGAGGAAATCTTCTCCACCCATTGATTCAAACTCATCTTCGCCACTTAATCTGTATAAATCTAGATGATACATCTTTAAAACACCATCATATTCTTGTACTAGGGTGAAAGTAGGGCTAACTATTGCTTCTGTAATACCTAAGCCTTCAGCAAATCCTTTTGCAAATACAGTTTTGCCTGCACCTAAAGAACCTCTAAGTGAAATTACAGAACCTTTAACAACTTTTTTTGAAAGATTAAATCCTAATTGTTTTGTTTCTTTTTCACTTTGAGAATAATAAATCATTGTTTATCCTCCTTGTGGCAATGACATTCATGTTCATCATCGTGGCAATGACATTCATGTTCATCATCGTGGCAGTGACATTCATGTTCATCATCGTGGCAGTGACATTCATGTTCATCATCATGACAGTGACATTCATGTTCATCATCATGACAGTGACATTCATGATCTTCATTTAAGTCGTTGACTGTATATTTATCAACGTTTTCTTGAGTAAGGTTATGAACAATTTCTTCTTGAATTAATTGACCAAATTCTTCTCCTGTTTTAGCAGTGTACTCACTCATCATGTATTTTATTTGTCTATCTTCAGGTGCAATTAGACGAGCTTTTTCAATCCATTCCTTTGCTTCATCGAATTCTTCATCCTGTAGGTGTAGAAATGCAAGGTTGGAGATTAAGGTCAAATTATCACTATCCATATCAACAGCTATATCAAGATAGCTTTTAGCTAAATCTCTATTACCATTTTCAAGAGAACAAATACTAAGTTCGTTATAGATATCTGGATTAGCTTCGCCAAGTTCAAGACATTTTAATAGAGATTTTTCTGCTTCTTGATAGTTATTTAGCTTTCTTAAAGCCCAACCTTTAATAAAATGTCCATGCCATAACTTTGGATTTTTGCTAATAAACTTCTCAATTACTTCAAGAGCTTTATCTTCTTCTTCAAGCATCATGAAATCATATGCTTGTTTAATTTCAAGATCGCTATCAAGTTGAAGTTTTACATCTTTATACATTTGCTTTAGCTTTTGCTTTTTCTCACCCTCTGTTGCTACAGCTAGATAACGTGATAAATACTCTGCAGCTTCATCTAAATTACCTAAATATGTATGAAGACTTCCTAATTCAGCTAAGATATTTTCATCTTCACCGAATTTCTCAAGGCCTTCTTCTAGAGTTCTTAATGCTTTATCTAGATAAAAGTCTTCACCTTTCTCATCTTTATCTTTTTTACAATATTGAGACCATGAAGTATAAAATGCTGATAAATTAATACATGATGCACTTTGAGGCATTAAATGATATACATCCAAAAATAGCTCTTCAGCAAATGGATAATCTTTTTGTTTTTCCTTCGCAATTGCTGCTGTGTTTAATTCTTGAACACAGTTACCTTGAACAGCAAACACAAATGCGCGGTAATAATCAAAATACTTATGGTTAGGATCATAAGCAATAATAGTTAACATACCTGCTACAATGGCTTCCATTGTAACATTCTCAGGTGTTATTTTCTGTTTTCCAACAACTTGAACTGGAAGCTGAATATCGCTTCTTATTTGAAAGTTTCCAATTTTCCTCTCCATTGTTTTTGGGAGGCTAATGTATTTGATTTCATCCAATCTTGAGTTACTCATGAAATAGAGTATACAAATTTTTTAGTAAATAGACTATAAAAATAAAAATAAACCAAGACACCATGTACTCTTGAACCTGAAGTTCAAGGGGGAAACCTAGTTTAGCCTGAGAGATTCTGTTCCTTTAAACATTGTTAAGAGGTAGGGGCAATGCACTCTTTTCTATTCCAGCTTCCGTAAATGTAAATTTGAGCCAAGAGACATAATGCTGTCTTGGTGGCTATATCCTAGCAAAAAGATAGAGTAGGGTAAAGTCGTTTTAAAAAAAATAAAGGACCACAAAATGTGATCCTTATCATCAGATGAGTGCTTTATTAAAGCTCTTGGTTTTCGAAGGTCTCAACATCAGCAGCACTACCTTCAATAGTAAAGCTTTCTGCTGCTTCAAGTTCTTCAGAATCAAGGGTTCCGAATGTTCCAAGGTCATCAAGACCAAGTTCATCGAGACTTTCAAGAGCAGATGTGATTGCTTCTTCGATTACAGCAGTATCGGCAGAAGTCTTATTGAGAAGCTCTTGAAGTTCTTCATTATGGTTTGTGACCATTAAGAGTCTTTCATTTAACTCCTTGTTATCCAATCGTAACCTATTAATTAGTGCGATTGCTTTGTTAACTTTCTGTTCTAATAATTTACTGCTTTCGATTAAGCTCATATCTGCCTCCTTAAGAGATTAATTAAGCGAGAACTGACTTAACCTGGCTTACAAGAGCTGAGAATGCAGCCTTATCCTCAATTGCCATGTTGGATAATGCTTTTCTGTTAAGCTCGATGTTAGCAAGTTTAAGACCGTGCATGAACTGAGAATAGTTAAGACCTTCAGCCTGAACTGCTGCGCTAATACGAGCGATCCAAAGCTTTCTGAAATCTCTCTTCTTCTCTTTTCTGCCTCTGTAAGCATACTGACCTGCTTTTGCAACAGCGTCTTTTGCTACACGGTAGTTAGTACTTCTGCGACCGAAATAACCTTTAGCTTGGTCGAGAATCTTCTTTCTTCTGTCCTTGTGTTTTGTTCCGTCTACTGCTCTTGGCATTTTATCTCACTCCTTATGCATATGGAAGCAAAGTCTTAGCTTTCTTTGCTTCAACGTCTGAAAGAAT
>JAQYFM010000112.1 GCA_028723145.1 Spirochaetales bacterium
CCATATATGGTTGGTTAATACCTTTTCGAGGAATATTATTATCATATTTAGAAGTATCCATAATATCTTGGTTATTAGTTAAGAACCCATCTACAGCATAGATTTGAACACCATTTTTGCCATCTAGAGCAAAACGTGTTAATACTCCTAAGTCAAAGTACAAATTAGTACCAGGAAAATAATAAATTCTTGTTGAAGCTCCTACTTGACCAAATTGTCTAGTAGAATCAACATCAATTCTATACATCGAAAGAAGATATCCAGCATGAATATTTACATTACATAAATCTGTATATAAAGTACCTAGAATTCTACAAGAAAGTAAGTTTTGATCCCTATTATTGTTCTTTCCAACTTCATTGTACATTTCAAAAGCTTGGTTTAATTGTAAGGTAATAAAACCATTAGAGAAGAACTTCCAGTCAATACCCTCTCGAATATAGAAAGAAGGGAAATACCACTGTTTTGGGTTATCATAGGTAAAAGCACCATATAGAGAGAACCTTAAATTATTAACAGGATAGAAGTTTGCACCCATACTTAAGAGAGGAGATGACGAAGAATGTTTATTTGCAGTTGCATTGAATGCACCACCAAGCAATCCTGAAAGTTCTATATATTTATACTTCCAAGTATATTCAGCACCAATATCAAAATAGTCTCTTAAGTAATATGGATAGTCATTTCCTTGGAAACTATATACACCTAATGAGATAGTTTGAGTAGGTTCACTTTGTTCAATACGTGAAAAATAGTATTGGTTTTGTCTTATACGATCAATTCTATCTTCAAATAGACTTCTATTTTCAATGATTATTGGAGAAACACCATACTTATATAATGCTTCTATTTCCTCTGCATGCTCCTTGGCACTCTCATACCCAATTCTTGCCATCTCAGCAGCTGCAGAAAACTCCATAAAACTGAAGTTTTCAACTCCACAGCGAATCCATATCATCTTATCGCCATATTCACGGATATCAATTGCCGCATTTCTTCTTTTTCCAATATCAAATGAGCTATTGATAATAGTAAGCATGTTCTTTAAGTTTAGATTTTCATTATCATAGAATGTAGTAGAAGCTATTACTGTATCAGAATACTCATACGCTACAGAGATAGGAGCAAGAGTAATAATTCCACCATCAATTAATAAGTGTCCCTTATAGTCCTGAGGAGGAAAGTAAGCAGGAAGAGCGAAGGATGCAATAAGGATATCTGCGAAATTACCTTCACAAATTCTAATTTCTCTCTTTGTAACTAAGTCCTGGCAAATTACCATAATAGGTATTGCTAAATCATCAATTTGTAACTCAGTACCAACAACAGACTGAACTAAACCTTTAAATCCCGTTGGATCGAGAATACCACCATTTAGAGGAGCAGTCATCTTAAAGAATGTTGAAAGCTCTCCTGATGTTATAACAGATAATATTTGGTCTGGAGAAAGACCTGCTGCATATAACATTGCAATAATAGAGCCCATTGAGTTAGATACAATAAAATCAGGCTCAACGCCCTGCTCTTCTAAATACTTTAATACACCTAAGTGAGCAAATGCTCTTGCAGAACCACCTGTAAGAACCAAGCCAATAGGATCTCTTTCCCCTCTAGTACGTTCTAGTATCCTTTCTCTAAATGACTCTTCACCATAGCTAATAGGGATATCGGAATATACGATATCTCCAATAGTAGAATTATCGGCAGCGCCTAATGTTAGACTTAAGAAAAGTACTAAAAGTAATAAAACAACACCTTTTCGCATGTTTATAACCTTACTCTAAAGCTATAAAAAGTGCAACTTAAGATTATTAAAATTAATCACAAAAAATCAATTAAACTTATATAATTAAAGATTTTATACTTTTTATTATTTTTTCCATTTAAAAATTTCAAAATATCAAATTTCAATCAAAATTTAAATCACATTTTCTACTTGATTATGACCCCATATCCATTGTATTCTTTTCTAGTACGCCGGCATGGCGAAACAGGTAGACGCAGTAGACTCAAAATCTGCCGGTAGCAATACCATATCGGTTCGAGCCCGATTGCCGGTATCCTTAAAGTCAGAATTTGATACAATCAAGTTCTGGCTTTTTTATGGGTCAATCACTTTTCTTGTGGGATTAACAAATAGCTTGAAAAATAAAATAGATAGCTAAAAATTGAAAAAGTAGGGAAATTCTCTTAGAGTTTCAATATACAAAAAAACAACTCAGAACGGAGAACCCCTACATGGAAAACACTATCACAAGCCCTTCAGGTTTGGAAGGGTTTATTAACATAAATACGATAGAATCAACAACAGTCACAGATAGAAGTATTTTTCTCATAGATGGCACATTGCAGGAACTAGAAGAAGATAGAACCTGTTCT
>JAQYFM010000113.1 GCA_028723145.1 Spirochaetales bacterium
GCATAACAAAGTGTGGTAACAGCAGACTTAGGCTTCTACTTACTGAAGCAACTAAAGGAATAAAGAGAAGCAACCCATATACAAAGTCAAAGAGACTTCTTTTGAGGCAGCAAGGACAAAACCCTTCGGTTATTGCATATGCAGATAAGGGTTCTAAACGCATAAAACAGAAGATTGCAAAGCTGGAAAAGAATGGAAAATCTGCGAATGTTGCTACAACAGCAGGTGCAAGGGAACTATCCTGCTTCATTTGGGGCATGATGACTGGAAATATTGCATAGGAAGGTCATTATGAACAAGAAGGGAAAAGCATTGATTTTCAATAATGAAGTTTTCCTCATAATGGAAACAATGGTAACTACAGCCTAAGGGCTGACAAAATAGAGCTATGGGAAGAATATAAGGTAGGTAAGTGCATGATTCAGTCATCTTCGAACAAACTATGGGACTGAAATAAACTCCCGCTCTTAGACTGAAAGGGCTTTTGGCGAACCATTGACCTGTCGGTAACCAATCCACGAATAACAGAATGGTCAAGTGCCGAATAACTGACAGCCTATGTTCTTCCCAACACTCATTTAAAATATGTAAAACTTCTATTGACAAGAGGTCACATCATAACAGTTACCAAAATAGTTATTTTTATTGAGTTGAAAAATATTTATAACTTTAAATATGTATATTAACTTAAAATGAGTTATAATACAAAAATAGAGTTATAAATTGGGAGTATTAAAATGAAATATCTCGAACAGGTTTTAGGAATTGATGTTCAATACGAAAATATTCATTTAGAAAAAATACCAAACTATATAAGTGCTAGATATGATTATAAGAGAGTATCTCTAAATAGGATGAATGCTGTTTTCTTATATCCCAAAACCGAATTAGAACAGGTGATAACATTAAAAAAACATTTAGATACTGTTAAGAACATCGCTAACTGTCCAGTGGTAATAGTGCTTAAGCATCTTACATCACGACAAAAGGAGTATTTGATAAGAGAAAAAATAGCTTTTATTGTTGATGGTAAACAAATATATTTACCTTTTATGGCAACCTATCTTCAAGAACGCTGTGATGCACAAAAGATTACTAAGGACGTAATACTTCCCTCAGCACAACTACTTCTGCTCCATTTCATTTATAAAGGAGCAAAAGAAATGTATACTAGTCAGGCAGCAAAGGATTTATCTTTAACTCCTATGTCTATTTCTAGAGCTAGTAGACAACTCGAGAATATGGGCATATTAAAAGTACAGAAAAATGGAGTTCAAAAAAAATTACTTTGCGAAGAATCTCCAAAAGAACTGTTTAATAAGTCACAAGGCTTTTTACTTAACCCAGTAAAAAAGACAGTTTATGTTCAAAAAAAATTAATTGAGCCATACTTACTAAAAAGTGGCTATAGTGCACTATCAGAATATTCTTTTCTAAATACTCCTAATGTTGACTATTTTGCTTCTGATCAAATATCAAAATGGAATAACTGCATGTCAAACAATTTATTAGATTCCAAGACACAGGTAGCGATTGAATTGTGGAGATACAATCCTAAAAAGTTGTCTAAGACAAACATTGTGGATGAACTTTCTCTAGCACTGTCACTGCGGGAAGTAGCTGATGAAAGAGTTGAAGAAACAGTAGAAGAAATGCTCAATAATTTATGGAGGGAAATAGATGGTAACAGGAATTGAGAGTTTTAAAGAGTGGTTTAAAGGGAATGAAGATCAGTATACTATTATAGGTGGAACTGCATGTGATATTTTGATGAGTGAAGAAGGTTTAGACTTTCGTGCAACAAAAGATATTGACATCGTGCTTATTATTGAAGCGGTAAATGTAGATTTTGGAAGAAAAATCTGGGACTATATAAAACAGGCAGGCTATGAACATTGTAATTCAAGTACTGGCATACCACGATTTTATCGTTTCACTCATCCATCTTCAAAAAACTATCCTAAAATGATTGAATTATTTACTAGAAAACTTGATACAATACAACTCCCAGATGATGCAGTGCTGACTCCACTGCCCATTGATGAAGATGTATCGAGCCTGTCTGCAATTCTCTTAGATGATGATTACTACGAATTTCTGAAACAGGGAAAAGTAACAGTTGCTGGTGTGTCGGTATTAAGTGCCTCATATCTAATTCCATTTAAAGCTAAAGCGTGGATTGACTTGACAAACCGTAAAGAAGCAGGAGAACAGATTGATAGTAAAAATATCAGAAAACATAAAAATGATGTATTTCGATTAAGTGAACTCATTGTTCCTTCAGACAGAATCATGACTCCTAAAGGTGTTTATGAAGATATACAATTATTCATTAAAAGAATGAAAAATGAACCTGTTGATGTAAAACAGCTGGGACTTATTGGACGAACAAAAGAACAGGTTATTGATGAAATAGCTCATTTATATTTCATGGAATGACTACTCTTTAAATAACTGTAAAATAAAATCTAACAGATTAAGGTGAAATCAATAAAAAAATACAATGACATCATTAGTAATATTTAAAGAAAATATAAAAAAGAATTAGATACAATTAGATTATTCATCAAAGCATTCTGAAAATTAAGGACGATATTCTGTGCTTTAATCCCTTCATGGTGATGATGCTTTAATTGAGTAGTAACAAACAACTTAGCTATATCATTTTAAATCGAGGGGAGCAAATGATTAAAGAATTAAATAAAATTAATTATAATATTCTTTTTGATAATAAAAAAAGCTAGCCACAACGATTAGCTGTGACTAGCAATAAACATTATTTTCCTACATCTCTTCCAAGCGTAATTGGTTTAGTTTCACTAAAGTTATCAACACTCTTTGTCTTTTCATAAAAGTGAGGCATTACCGATGCAATACCACCTTTTGTATAAAAGATATCATTTTCTTGTATTGGTAGCTTTACTGGTGCTTTTTCATAAGCGGACTTATAAATTGCAGTAATTAATTCAATAGTATTTCTACCTTGATGTCCATCAACTAAAAGCTCTTCTTCTCCAAGAATAGAACTTAAGAAGTTATTAATTAAAGCGGGATGTCCTTCCTCTTCAAGTGTGGATAATGATGCATATTTATTTTTAATTTTTTCACTTTCAACCAAATTCTCTTCAGGAAAACCATTAGCTAATGGTTTTGATGAATATGCTTCAAAAGGAACAGACAAACAGCCTTTAGTACCTTGGAAAGAAATGGACTGAAGTTCATTATGGTGAACAAGTGAAGCAGTAACTTCGGCAACTGCGCTAGGATATTGCAAGATTGCAATACCTAAATCCTCACATTCTGAGTTATGATGATTTAAGTTTGTTATAAAAGCTGTAACACTCTTAGGCATACCCATAATCCACTGCAATAGATCAATATGGTGAACAGCATGGTTTATTACACATCCACCAGATTCTTTTTCCCAAGTTCCTCGCCACCAAATATCATAGTAGTTTTCTCCTCGCCACCAAAGAGAATTAACAGTTGCAAACAAGACCTTCCCTATATCTCCATCTTCTATCATCTCTTTTATTTTCATGTGAGGTGTTTTAAATCTATTTTGAGCAACCGATGCTAGTGTAACACCATTATCCTTTGCAGCTTTTATCATTAAATCACACTCTTCAAGAGACGATGCTAAAGGTTTTTCGCAAAGAACATGCTTCTTTGCATTTAAAGCTGAAATGGAAACAGTAGCATGCATACTAGGAGGAAGACAAATAGAAACAACATCGACATCTTGTGATACCAAAGCATCATTGTAATCTTTATATGCCTTAGCACTATCAAGATTATACTCGCTTATTAACTTTTCACACTTATCAACAAACAAATCACATACTGCAACAATATTACACTTATCAGAGTGCTTGAGATAAGCTTGAATATGAACTCCGGCAATTGCACCAGCACCAATTATTGCAACACCTAATTTTTTCATTGTTCTATCACCTTTGCATTTTGCTGAGCAGTGATTGCCATTTCCATTACTCTTAAAATATAGTCTTGGCTCATTGCATTATCACTACCATTAATACAATCAAGAATCATTTTTCCAAAGAATGGATACCCAGCCTTACCTGCTGCACAAATGTGATGTTCTCCCTCGTTATCAACGTAGTAAACATGATCACCTTCGCTACTATTAGCTATATCAATATATTTTCTAATTTCAATATAGCCCTCAGTACCAATAATTAAGGTCCTACCATCCCCCCAAGCTCCTAAGCCACTTGGTGTAAACCAATCGACTCTGAAGTATCCGGTACAGCCATTATCAAACTCTAGATTTGCATCAGCAAAATCTTGGAAAGATGGATGATTTTTATGGTTATAGTTTGCCTTTCTACTTGAAACAACTTTTCCATTTTTAGCACCAGAATAGAAAAATATTTGTTCAATCTGATGGCATCCTATATCTGTAATGGTTCCACCATACTCATCTTCATTCCAAAACCAAGCTGGACGATTTTCCTCTGGTCCAACTCTATGAGGTCCCCATCCCATAACATTAATGACTCTACCAATTTTGCCTTCTTTAATTATCTTCTCAGCAAATACAGAAGCTTCGACATGTAAACGCTCGCTAAAGTATGTAAAAAATCTTTTACCAGTTTTATTACAAGTTTGCCTCACTTCTTCTAAATCACTTAGTGTTGTTATTGAAGGTTTATCAGCAAAGAAGTGTTTACCACACTTCATTGCTTTAATACCAATTTGTGCTCTATGTGATGCAATAGCTGCTGATGCAATCATATTAACATCTGCATTTAATACATCTTCTTCACAATTTGCAGCTTTAGCAGAAGGAAATTTTTCAATAAAAGCATCTATTTTTGATTTATCATTATCATAGACAATTAAAATATCTGCACCAGCTTCAGATAAGCCATTACACATTCCATAAATGTGTCCATGATCAAGGCCAATTACACCTACTTTGAAAGTTCCACTTTCAACTACTCTCTCTTGTTTTCCTTTAGGAGCATATGTACTTCCATCACTTTTCTTTTGCACTTTATTCTCCTTTTAGCCGTAAATTAAATTAGGAAGACCTGTAACTATTCCTGGTACTAAGAAACAAAGTATCATACCTATGAATACTACAAAAATGTATGGTAAAAGTGGTTTTATTGACTTTTCCATCGGAAGCTTTGCAACACCACAGGAGATAAATAAGAAGGTACCAACAGGAGGGGTAATAGCACCAAGTTGCATTATAATTGTCATAATTACACCAAAGTGTACTGGGTCAAAGCCAAAAGAATTACCAATTACTAATACTGTAGAAGCAAACATAGCGATAATTACAGTTGGATCTAAGAACATACCTAAGATGATAAATACAACAAACATAAAGCAAACTACAAAGAATTTTGATCCGAGCACATTAATTGCAAATGCTTGGATTTCAGATTGGAAGTGCAATCTTACTAAGACATTTGATAATACTCCAGCACCTACAATAGTCATATATACAACTGCTGTTGTAATTGCACTTTCAACTAAGATACCTGGGATATCTTTAATCTTTAAACTCTTTGTAATAAAGAAGCCATAGAATAATCCATAAAGAATTGCAAGTACACCAGACTCAGTTGGTGTTACGATACCAAAACAAATACCAGATAAAATAATTAATGGCATTATTAAGGCACCAATTGAATGATAGAATGTAACAGCTAAATTCTTAATTGAGAATTTAGTTCTTGGGATATCGTAATTTCTATGTTTATATTCAAGGTAAACAACACCCATCATCATAAGACCAATTAAAATACCAGGAACAAGACCTCCCATAAACATTCTTCCAACTGGAATTTCTGTATAGTATGAATAAAGAATCATACATATGCTAGGAGGGATAATTGGGGAAAGCATTGATGAACCAGCTGTAACTGCCACTGCATAATCTTTGTCGTAGCCTTGCTCTTCCATTGCAGGAATTAACATTCCTCCAATTGCAGCTGCATCAGCACATCCTGACCCTTGAATACCACCAAAAATCATGGATGTAAGGACATTTACGTGTCCTAGTCCACCTGGCATCCAGCCAACCGCACTGTCAGCAAACTTTACAAGTTTATTTGTAATTTTTGATTTTAAAATAATATTTCCAGCTGTAACAAAAAATGGTATTGCCATCAAACTTAAGCTATTAATACTTCCAAACATCTTTATGATTGAAAGCTGCATTGAGTTTCCACCAAATAAAAGGAAGATAATACCTGTAATTAGCAATGCCATAAAAATTGGGAAACCTAAGAAAATGAATGCTAGTAAAATTAAAAAAATCAATAACGTAGTAAGCATAACTCCTCCTTAGAATGATCCAGAGGATGCTTCGCACGCTTCCTCACTTTTCTTAGCAAAAGGATTTGATCCAAAGATCAAAATAAGTAAGTATTCATAGAACATATAAAAGCATCCAACTGGAATTGCTGAATAGAACCATGCATATGAAAGATGAATATTTTGTAAATAACTTCTCTTTTGGAAAATTGTAGTTTTAATTCCAAAGAAGAATAGATATGCAAGAGTTGCTAATACTATTAAGAGTGCAACCTTCTTTAATATTTTACCAGCCTTCTCAGGAACATGGTTTTGCATAAAGCTCTCAAGACTAACATGTGAATTAGATCTAACCCCCATACTAGCTGCTAAGAAAGCAATCCAAATACCTGCCATCTGCATCAACTCATTTACCCAAGGAAATGGTCTAAATGATGATTCACTTCTAATTACGTATCTTAGTACGATGTTAGTCGTACACATACCTATAGTTGCAATCATAATAATTACGATTAGTACAACTCTAATAAGATTCAATATCTTATCGATTTTTTTTAAAATCTCCATATCTTTTCTCCTCCTAAAGAATGAGCCCGGAACTATAAATTAGTCCTAGGGCTCATACCACATTCTTAAAAAAGTCTATTAGTCAATAGAAGTGAGGACGTTGTAGAAATCAACCCAATTCTGGCCCTTAGAAAGATACTGCTGAGTCATACCGGAACAAGCTGCTTTCCAATCAGCGATATCTTCAATAACTGTAACTGTAACACCCTGACTCTTCATGTGTTCAAGAGCTGCAGTCTGGTCAGCATCATCAATCTGTTCCTGATAAGCTGTAGCTTCACGAGCACATTCAACAACGATATCTCTTAAGTCAGCAGGAAGACTGTTAAGCCATTCTGTGTTGAAGAAGTAGTATACACATGCGATGATATGGTTTGTGATAGCGAGGTACTTACCATTATCTTGGAATGATGAAGCGTTAAGTGAGCTTGGAGAACCTTCACAACCATTACATACCTTCTGCTGCATAGCTGTGTAGATTTCGTTCCAGTCCATTGTGATACCAGCAGCGCCTAAACTTTCAAACATTGAAATATAAACTGCATTAGGACCTCTCATAATAAGGTTCTTCATATCTGCAAGCTTTGTTACAGGTACGTTTGTAAGAATATCTCTTGACCCCTGTGACTGACCACACATGGCTGTAAGGCCTAATGAATTAACCATTTCATTTACTTCTGGTTCAACAGCCTTCATTACACGGCGATACTGGTCATTATCTTTAAAGAGGAATGGGAATTCAAAAAGTAGGAGAGGTTCACATCCTTGGTATGCACCAGGACCTGTTCCAGGAGCTGCAAGAACGAGCTCAAGATCACCAAGCATTGCCATTGATACTTGTTCAGCTTGGTTACCAAGCTCTGCACCATGGTTACATGTAGCTTGAATTCTACCATTACTCTTTTCATTTACAAGTTCAACAAACTTTGTAAGTCCCTTACCTACTGTACTTGTAGCAGCAAGGTTGGTAGAAGCGCGAAGTGTGTAAGTTTTTGAAGTCTCTGATGCACCCTGTGCAAATAGAGAACCAGCAAGAACCATAACCAATAAAACAGTTAATAACTTTTTCATTTTTTTCTCCTTTTGTTTAAAACACAATATTAGGATACCCCCCTAATTCTGATAAATCAACAACAATATACTAAAATATTAGTATGAAGAAAAACTTGGTTAACAAGTAAAATTTGCTAACATGTTACAAACAATAACTTACTCAAATTTTATTAGAATAATGCTTATGAAACAGATTATTTTTTAGGGTAATAATACTATTAACTGCTTAAAAATAAATATACTAAGAGTCTAAATCAGACAGGGATATGAAAATAATCAGAATAATAGCTACCGTATCAAAAGAGTAAAAAGATATGGGATTTACACCAATAGCATTCAGACCTTATAGACAACAAACTAAATGTAATGCTTATCATGAGTTACTTAATGGAGGTGAACAAAAATAGCTTGTTAATAACTACATTTTTATTTTGGAATATTTTGACATTTTTATATTGCAATTTACAAATTAAAGAAGTAAAAAAACTCAAAAGCTAAAGGAAGATATAGAAGAAAATCTAGCTGTAGTAAAGACTATAATTCTTCAAAAAGAGTTGGAGATGAAGAATATACTCTGGATACTTTCCCTAATATTTATAATGAAGAGGTAGCATGACTATCCGGGTATTTTTTAACTTATTGTCTTTACAAGTCTTTTTGCATAGCAAAAACATTGTTTTTAAATAAGATTATGCTTACTGGCTCTTTTCTGTGCTATCTCATAAACTTCCTCATCGGCGCGAACACCGACAACTACAATCAACATTGTGTTCTCTACTTTTACAAGCTGATAGACAACACAAAGTCCAGCTGAGCGAAGTTTAATTTTCATAAAACCTGCAAGATTGGTGCTACTATGATTGCCAAGTGGCTTGCCATACCCGTTTTCATAATCAGGCAACGGATTCTGCTGCACCTTTTTAATAGCCTTTTTTACAAGGTTTCGCTGGGTACTGTCCAGCTGTTTTAAATCCTTTTCAACTTCAGGTAAATATTTTACTTCCCTGTTCATTCAATCTCGACCTCTTCAAAGCCCTCAAGATCTTTTTCAGAAATTCCAAGTCTTCTGTTCATTTCCTCATCAGATACCCAGGCAGCAGGGTCCGAATTAAGCATACGCTGATTGGCAATTGCCAATAGACGCATATCGTTTAACTCGTCTATGATTTTCAAATATTCATCTGGAGAAAGAAGGATGCATTCAGCTGCGTTATTTTTCATGACTACCTTTGCACCACTCTTCTTAACATCTTCAAAAATCTTGCCTGCATAGCCACGGTTAAACTGTGTTATTGGCACAGTGTTGGTAATTGCACTGATTACATTTGCCATAATTGTCAGCTCCTCTATTTATAAAAAACATACCATATGTAGTTATATATATCAATAATTCTATCGATATATTCATCGATAATACTAGTAGAGGCAAGGAACCAAATTCATCTCAACAGCACATTCACCTTTTTCTGGATTGCTGTATAGTCATACCCGATACTGCTAGACGATTCTCCCTTTCCTGGCCATAGCCCCCCCTTGCCAGTGCTAGAGTCAGTTAAAATGGAACGAAAAGAAAAACCATACTATAGAACTGTCACTTTAAAAACAGAACTTGTAGAGATTTTGTAAACAAAATTTTGCTGTCCACGGTAACTAACTCCTCGAATAGCAATACATATATCCATAATTCTGTCTAAGGCACAATTAGCAACAGATGTATTAAAGAATAAAGTTCTATTACTAGAAAATTAGTAGAACCAATATCTTCTACCAAGTATTTGAAATAAAAGATTAGATTCACTTTTAAATAAAGAATCACAATATCAAAGTTCATAAATGATAAAGCATGAAGTATATGCAGAGGTTACTTTCCATAATATTTATAATGAAGAGGTAGCATAACTATCCGGATATTTTTTAACTTATTGTCTTGTCAGGTTTCTTAGCTTTATTTTATACCAACTATATAACCCCTATTATTTACTATTATATACCAAGGGGTTATAATGGGGTTATATAAAAGGAGGTATTCATCTTGGATAATTTGCAGGAAAAAATCGCACAGCTGGAAAAAGAGATAGAGAAACTTCCACATGGTTATATATCACGAAAAACAATTAACGGAAAAATACGTCAATATCACCAGTGGACAGAAAATGGTAAAAAGAAAAGTAAATACCTTAATAATGATGATGCCACTATAATGGCTGAGCTAATTGAAAAGCGTAGAGAATTACAGCAGGAACTTAAAGAAACAAAGGCATTGCTTCCTAAATCATCTATTTCTCCAGTTTTTCAGACTGATGTATTAACAGGCGATACCTTGAAAAGGTTTGCACTTCGTTCAGCAAATTTGAAAAGCCGTTCTTGTCTTCAGAAATTACAAACTTTTTTAAACGGTGATACTGACAGCAGAGTTCTCATTTTATATGGGCTGAGAAGGACTGGAAAAACCACTCTTATTCAACAGTCAATACTAAGTATGAATACAAAGCAATTTAACAAAGCTGCCTTCATTCAGGTAAAACAGAAAGATACTCTATACACTGTAAATCAGGATTTGAAGAATTTACTTAATCAAGGATTCAGCTATGTTTTTATAGATGAAGTAACACTAATGGAAGATTTCATTGAAGGAGCCGCACTATTTTCAGATATTTATGCAGCCTGTGGTATGAAAATAGTTCTATCAGGAACTGATTCACTGGGATTCTTATTTTCAGCAGATGAACAGCTTTATGATCGCTGCGAAATGTTACACACAACATTTATTCCATACCGAGAATTTGAGAGTGTTTTGGGTATTCATGGTATTGATGAATATATTCGCTATGGTGGCACTATGAGCCTGGGAGGAGTTCATTACAATGAACATTCTACTTTTTCCAGTAAGAAAAGTACGGATGAATATGTTGACAGTGCAATTGCAAAAAATATTCAGCATTCACTGAAATATTACCAGGATGCAGGACATTTTAGACACCTGCAAAGCCTGTATGACAAAAATGAACTCACCAGTGCTATCAATCGCATTGTAGAGGATATCAACCATAGATTTACGATTGATGTCCTGGTACGCGATTTTATTTCTCATGATCTTGGATTATCTGCTAGAAACCTTCGCAAAGATTCAAATCAGCCTACTGATGTCCTTGATAACATTGATAAGGACAAATTAACTGCCAATCTTAAAAAAGCATTAGAAATTCTGAATAAAAATGAACAGAATGTGAAAATTGAAGAAGCTCATAAAATAGAAATAAAGGAATACCTTGACTTATTGGATTTGACAGTAGATATACCAGTCGAAACGCTACCAGTTGTAAATGAAAAAATTTATTTAACAGTTATTTCTCAACCTGGTTTACGCTATGCACAGGCAAACGCTCTTATTACACAGCTTATGAAAGACGCCATCTTCCAAAATATTTCTGGTATAGAAAGAAAACGAATCATAGATAGAATACTAGATGATATCAAAGGCAGAATGATGGAGGAAATTGTACTACTTGAAACAAAAAAAGCTTACCCTAAGAAAGAAGTATTCAAGCTAACCTTTGCTGTGGGTGAATTTGATATGGTAATCTTTGATCCAGAACAAGTAAGTTGCGAAATCTTCGAGATCAAACATAGTTCTGTTGCAGTGCCTCAGCAATACAGGCATTTGATAGATTGGCAGAAATGCAAAGATACCGAGTTTCGCTATGGTACAATTACCAGTAAATACGTAATCTATCGGGGAAAGAGCAAAATAGATGGAGAAGTAAAATATCTTAATGTAGAAGAATACCTTAATGGTTTGGGTAAGGACAGATAAAGCCTTATGCTAAGAGACATGTCAAGACAATAAGTTAAAAACTTTCAAAAGCTTATGATATTTTGGTTTATATAAAAAATTAATTAATATTCTTTACTGATTCACCAATAAAAAATTCACTATCAATCTCAATAATACTTCTTTTTCCCATCAATTTTCTATTATTTATTAACTCTATTATTTTTTCAGAACAAGCTTTTCCAATTGTTTTATGGTTTTGAATAATACAAGTAATTGGAGATAAAAAAAGAGTTTTATATTCTTCTAATCCAAAACCTGTAATTGAAATACTTTTTGGTATTTCCATTCCTCTTTCATGAGCAGTCATAATAAAGTTTTTAATTTGTTTTCCATTTGTTGTAATAACCAACGATACTTCATCAATATGATTAAGAATATCATTGCTGACTTCTCTTATTTTGTCTTGTTGAGTTACATCGCTATAATAAAAGCGAGGACAATGCTCTATATTGTGCTCATCTAAAACTTTTAAAAACTCTTCAAATCTTTCATTTGATACATATTCTTCAGGACCTTTTATGTATGCAATTTTTCTATGACCTTGACTAATTGCATATTCAACAATTTTTCTCACACATTCTCTACCTTTCTCAAGGATATATGGCATGTTAGGCATATCAACAAGATAACGGTCAAATAGAACAACTGGAATACCTTGTCCTTCAATAGTTTTTATTTGCTCAGAATTATGCCCACATGATGCCAGCAAAATACCATCAACTCTTTGGCGTATCAAATTTTGAAGAAGTATTGATTCCTTTTTTGAATCAAAACCACTATTTGCCATAATCACACTATATCCATAATTATAAAGAACTCTTTCAATCTCGCGCATAATGTACGAGTAAACAACCATATCAGGGATAATAATGCCTATAACATTTGTTTTATTATGTTTTAAACTCCGTGCATTTTCATTTGGAACATATTTCAAGGATTCTATAGCATTTTGAATAGATGAAGTAATATTTTCAGGAAATGTTCTACTATTATTTAAATACCTTGATACTGTTGCTGTTGATACCCCTGCTTTACTTGCAACATCTTTAATAGTCACACTATTTCCTTTCATAGTCCCCTGCTCCTGAATTTAATAATTTTAATATTAACTCTTCTTTTAGTTTTTCACAAATTTTTTGATTGACATGTGATTTATACATGTTATTCTATAGTAGATGGAAAACGTTTTCCAGTAAAAATTTTACCATCATAAAAAGGAGTGTAAAATGAAAAAAATCTTTACAGTAGCTGTTGTAATTCTTCTTGCAATCACAACAGTATTTGCAAACGGAGCAAAAGAAGAAACTTCTTCTCTTGATCTTATTCGTGTTAGCCATCACCCATATATTCATGGACTACCAACCACAGTAGCTATTGACAATGGTATTTATGAAGCAAACGGATTAAAGCCAGAAGTAACAATGTATGGTGGTGGTGCTGCTCAGAATGAAGCAATTGCTTCTGATGCATGGGATGTTGGAACAACAGGCCTTGCTGGTGCAGTAGTTGGCTGTATTGGATACGATATGAAAGTAATTGGTGCAACAGTATATGATGGTAAGACAATTGATATTTGGGTAAGACCAGATAGCGATCTTGCAAAAACAAAAGGCCAGATTAGTGACCATCCAGAAGTTTATGGAACTGCAGACACATGGAAAGGAAAGAAAATCATTTGCCAAGGTGTTTCAAACTGTTCATTGGTTCTTGCTAAAACTCTATCTCTTTTCGGACTCACAACAAAAGATGTTGAAGTTATTGATATGACAGTAGCACAAGCATATCCTGCATTCCGTGCTGGTGAAGCAGATGCTGTAGCCCTTTGGGCACCATTTGGTTATCTTGCAGCAGATCAAGGTTGGGTAAAGGTATCTTCAGCAGAAGCTGTTGGTGTCGATTTCTACAATTTAATTATTGCAACAGATAAGGCTGTAAAAGAAAAACCAGAATTAGTAAAGAGATGGTTAAAGACTTATACAGAAGGTGTTGAAGTTATTAGAGCAAATCAAGATAAAGCACCAGAGTGGTTATATGAATTCTCAATGGATGAAGGTATTACAACAAATGTAAATGACTGTAAAAAAGAAATTGCTCTCAGACCATTCCCAACCGTTGAGCAACAGAAAGATTTAATGAATAATGGTGGCCTTCTTAACATGTTCCTCAACTTTGCACAATACATGCTTGAACAGGGTAATATTACCCAAGAAAGCTATGATAAGCTTGCAACAGGATCTTTCCTTGACCCACAGTTTATCAACGCACTTTAATAATCTTCAGTATTTAATGAAATTTTAGGGCTGCGGGGGTATAACCTTGCAGCCCAAACTATAGGAGTTATTTCAAGTGGCTGAAGAAATAAAAAAACTTTCCTCCATTGAAGTGGAAAATAGAAATAAGAAGAAAGAATTTAGAAATCTTTTCTTTATTGCATTGGCAGGTTTAGTTTGTTTTTTTGGAATTTGGGAGTTGATTGTTCGATTAGGACTTATAGAGTTGAGGTATCTTAATCCACCATCAATGGTAGTAAGTACATTTTTCAGAAAGCTAGTTGATCCTACGCCAGAAGGCTCAACAATACCACAACACTTTTGGGCAAGTTTCCGTCTTGCGCTATGCGGATTTATTATCGCTGTAATTATTGGCATTCCACTCGGATGGATAATGGGTTATTATAAAACAGCTAATAGATTGATTAGACCATTATTTGAGATAATGAGACCTATCCCACCTATTGCGTGGATTCCAATATCAATTCTCTGGCTCGGAATAGGATATAAAGCAAAAGCATTTATAATTTTTGTTTCAGCTTTTGTTCCATGCGTTATAAATGCATACACAGGTATGACAATGACAAGCCAAACACTAATTGATGTTTCAAAAACTTGTGGTGCATCAAAATGGCAAGTTTTTAAAACAGTATGTATTCCTTCCTCTCTACCTATGGTATTTACAAGCTTAAAAATTTCACTTGGAAATGCATGGTCAGCACTTGTTGCAGCTGAAATGCTTGCTGCCACAAGAGGTTTAGGGTACATGATTCAACAAGGAAGAAACTTTGTTCGCTCAGATATTATTATCTGTGGAATGTTAGTAATAGGAATATCAGGGGCTCTTATGTCAGCAGGATTATCTTTCATTGAGAAAAAAGCAACACCTTGGAGGACACAGAAATGAAGCAAAAACAAAAAGAAATGTTAGTTACTGTAGCCTTTACGTTACTGTCACTTAGCCTATTTTTATTGCTATGGTCAATATTATCCATTAATAATCCAGATTTCTTACCATCCCCCCTTACCTGTATTAAGAAATTTCAAGCAATGTTAGGCCGTCCTATAAGCAAGGTTTCTCTAGGAGGACATATTCTTGCTTCTCTAAAGAGAGTATTACTAGCTGTGCTATGTGCAACTATTATTGGTATTCCCCTTGGACTCGCCATGGGATGGAGCAAAAAAATTAATGCTTTTGTTTCTCCAATTTTCGAATTTCTACGCCCTATTCCACCAATTGCTTGGATACCTTTAGTAATACTCTGGTTTGGGGTTGGCGAGTTTTCCAAGGTATTTCTTGTAACACTAGGTGCTTATGTACCAATATTAATGAACACAATTACAGGTGTAAAAATGGTACCACCAGTATTACTTAATGTAGGAAAGATATACAAAGCTTCAAGTGTACAAATTCTGAAAGAAATTGTACTGCCTGCAGCTCTTCCGGCAATCTTTGCAGGCTTAAAAACTGCTGTTAGCTGTGGTTGGATGGTTGTATTAGCAGCTGAAATGATGGCTAGTAAATCTGGTGTCGGTTTTTTAATCACAAGAGGTATGGAAGCTTATGACGTTGCAATGATAATTGTAGGAATGTGTATCATTGGTGTTGTCGGTTATTTAATTTCAATCTGTTTATCATTCCTTGAAAGGAGACTATGCCCATGGAAGACAAATCTAGAGTAAAAATGTCATTAAGAAACATTTCTAAATCATATTACTCACGAAAAGAGACCCAAGAAGCAGTAAGAGATGTTTCTTTTGATGTTATGGAAAATGAATTCCTTGTCCTTCTTGGACCAGGTCAATGTGGAAAAACTGTATTATTAAACATCATTGCAGGATTAGAAGAGCCAACAACAGGAAAAATGCTCTATGAAGGCAAAGAGTTTACAGGAGTAAATGATGGTTTCGGACTAGTCTTTCAAAAGACAGCTTTAATGGACTGGAAAACTGTAATAGAAAATGTAGAGTTTGGTCTAAAGATTAAACACACTGACAAGCAAAAAAGAAGAGAAATTGCAGAAAAGTACATCGATTTAGTTGGGTTAAAAGGCTTTGAAAATAGTTATCCAAGACAACTTTCTGGTGGTATGAAGCAAAGAACAGGTATTGCAAGAGCATATTCTACAAATCCTGGAGTTCTCTTAATGGATGAACCATTTGGTGCACTTGATGCTCAGACAAGATACATGATGGAAAATGAAATTCTTCGTATTTGGAACGAAGACAAAAGAACGATTGTTTTTGTAACAAATAACATTGAAGAGGCTGTCACTTTAGGTGATAGAATTATTTTATTATCATCCTGTCCTGCAGAAGTAAAACAAATCTATGTCCCAAACCTGCCTAGACCTAGAGATAATATGAGTCCAGAGTTCTTAGCATTTAGAGAAATGATTGAAAAAAATACAGATATGGCACTTTGAGAAAAAGGAGAAAATTATGGAAAATAATAAAGTTGAAGTAAAAGGACTGTGCAAGTCTTTCGATACACTTGAAGTTCTCAAAGATGTAAATTTTAATATTAAAAAAGGAGAATTTGTATGCTTAGTAGGCCCAACAGGATGTGGTAAAACTACTTTCTTGAGACTATTAACAAAGTTAATTGAACCTACCCAAGGACAAATTCTAATTGATGGAGAACCTGCAAATCCAGAAAAGCACAATTTAGCATTTGTATTCCAAGAACCATCGACTTTCCCTTGGTTAACAGTTGAAAAAAATCTTCGATATGGTCTTGAAATAAAAAAGAAAGATAAATCATTTATTGACGAGCAAGTTGCAAAAGTTTCAAAGATACTTGGGCTAGAGAAATATATGAAAGCATATCCTCATGAGCTTTCTGTTTCTATGGAACAAAGAGTAGTAATAGGAAGATCTTTTGCTATGAATCCAGACTTACTCCTCATGGATGAGCCTTATGGACAAATGGATATTAAGATGCGATATTATCTTGAAGATCAAGTAATTAAACTGTGGCAGGAAACAGGAAGCACAGTATTGTTCATTACACATAACTTAGAAGAAGCCGTATATCTTGCTCAAAAAATACTAATTATGTCTAATAAACCTACTACTGTTAAAAAGATTTTAAATGTAGATCTTCCTTATCCAAGAAATATTGCAGATGATAAATTTGTCGAAATAAGAAAAGAAGTAACAGACCTTATTAAATGGTGGTAATAATGGATAATAGTTTTCTAAAAGATAAAGCTCTTGCTATCAGGGAAAGTACAATTAGAACCATAGGTAACTTTGGATCAGGACACATTGGTGGAGCAATGAGCATAATTGAAATGCTCACATTTCTTTACTATGAAGAAATGAATTTATCCAAGAAAGATGATCGAGATAGATTTATTTGTTCAAAAGGTCACGCTGGACCAGCTGTATATGCAGTTCTTGCAGATAAAGGATATTTTCCCAAAGAATGGTTATCTACACTAAATCAAGGAGGCACTAATTTACCTTCTCACTGTGATATGAGAAAAACTCCTGGCATTGACTTTACTGCAGGTTCTCTCGGACAAGGATTATCTGCTGCCGTAGGAATTGCCTTAGGGCAAAGATTAAAAAATTATACGAACTCATATACGTATGCTGTTATTGGAGATGGAGAAAGTCAAGAAGGAGAAATATGGGAGGCTGCAGAAAGTGCTTCATCTTGGAAGTTAAATAATCTTATTGTTTTCACTGATCGCAATGGGCAACAACTTGATGGATACACTAAAGAAATAATAAATATGGATGGCCTAGAAAAAAGATGGGAAGGTTTTAATTGGTTTGTTCAAACAATAAATGGACACAACTTTGATGAACTAAGAAATGCAATAAAAAAAGCTAAAAATCAAAAAGAAAAGCCTTCTATGATAATAATGAACACAATCAAATCTAAAGGTTTTATTCCTGGAGAAAGAATTGTTGCTAATCATAGTATGACTTTTGATCTCAATGTTGCTGAGAAAGCTATAGAAGAGCTTGAAAGGAGAGAGAGGATATGACTGATACATCATCACTTACAAATATGAAAGATGCAGTAATGGCTGCAATTATTGATTTAGGCAAGGAACATGATGATGTAGTAATGCTAGATTCAGATTTAGCAAGTTGTCTTGGTTCAAATGCTTTTAAAGAAAAATTTCCAAATCGTTTTTTTAATTGCGGTATTGCAGAAGCGAACATGATTGGTGTTGGAGCAGGATTATCTTCAATGGGGTTTACTCCTTTTGCTCATACATTTGGATGTTTCGCTTCAAGAAGAGATTATGATCAAATGTTTATTTCTATTGGTTATGCAGGTCAAACTCTTCATCTAATTGGAACAGATCCTGGTGTTACAGCTCAGTATAATGGTGGAACGCATATGCCTTTTGAAGATATTGCATTAATGAGACAAATTCCAGGTCTTACAATAGTGGAACCATCTGATGCAGAAAGTTGCTATGACTTAATTAAACAAATTTATGATACAAAAAGACCTTCATATATTAGAGTCAATAGAAAAGGTATTGAGCACAGATACAAAAGAGGAGAAGCTGTTCTAGGTAAAGGAATTGTATTAAACGAAGGGAAAGATTTAACAATTGTTGCGACAGGTGCTCTTCTCGTTTCTAAAGCAGTAGAAGCAATACAAATTCTCAAATCGAAAGGAATTGATGCTACATTAATAGATCTTCATACGATTAGACCTCTAGATACAGGTTTAATTGAAAAATATGCTACTAAGACAAAAAAAGTATTAGTCCTAGAAAATGGAAGATATTGTGGGGGAATTGGTGAAATGATTGCAGGATATCTTACACAGAGAATTGATGTTAGAATGAGTTTTATCAATGTAGGCGAACAATTTGGAGAAGTAGGAAACATTGACTACTTATGTAATACCTTTGGATTTACAGTTGATAATATTGTTTCTAAAGCAATTGCTCTAATAAAGTAATCGATTAAGTTGGCCCCAGCAGGGGCTTTCTGCTCATACCAACATAGAGTTTTGTTATATGGTGGGCTAAAAGAAAAAACTCTAGCTGATTATTACATGACATATCCAATAGGCTTCTTTCTTTCACCTACAAGTTAATACTCATCAGTAATATATCCTATAGAGAATTACCAGATACATTTACCCTATGATAAAAAATAATCATTACCTCTTAAAGTTTTTTTGGTTATGCTACCTGCAGGTAAAATAGCTATATTACGCTCTAGTTTTGATATCCTAGCAATTAATTCTTCATATTTCATTTTTCTCCTAAAGCTTATTATACCCACTATACCCTATATAACAGGGTATAATGAGTATAACATTTTTCACATAAAATAAATAACTTATAATTGCGACTAATATAAAATCTTAATTTAGATTAGTCGGAGGTTTTATTATGGCTTATATTCAAAGAACTATTTCAGAAATATTAAAATCTAGAGTAAAAACTAGCAAATGTACTCTAGTAGTTGGATCAAGCAAGTTGGTAAATCAACTCTTATTAAGCATTAATTTTCTACATACAATAGAACAAACTTTAACGACAAACTGTTATGATGTGACCTCTTGTCAATAGAAGTTTTACATATTTTAAATGAGTGTTGGGAAGAACATAGGCTGTC
>JAQYFM010000114.1 GCA_028723145.1 Spirochaetales bacterium
TTGAATAAGAAAGCAACTTGTCAAATCTCTAGATGGCAACTCGCTGAATATGTGAATATTAGTGAAGATTACTTAACTAGAATATTTAAAAAGGATATGGGGCTTTCTCCTTGGGATTATTTAAATAGATATAGAGTTCAGCTTGCAACTGAGATGCTTACCCAAACGGGAGCAACAATAAATGAGGTTGCAAATGCTACAGGTTTCCAAGATCAAGCTTACTTTTGTCGAGTATTTAAGAAAATTAAATCAGTTTCGCCTGGGCAAATTAGGAATAGAACTTAATATTTTGGGTGGATAGATTACTATCTACCCTTGTTTTTTTTTATGTATAAAACCGTTATCACATCTGAATTGTGCAATAAGAAGTTTGCAAAGTTTGAAAAAACCATAAGATACTGAATCTACGGGTTGAGAAAGGCTATTTGGCTATGCTTTTCAAATATTTTTGTTTTTGGTGATGCAATTATTTGTTTTTTTGTTGCGTTACCCCAAAAGCGAATTTAGAATTGTATTAAGGGGGTGCAAAAGGAGTGAATTCCAGTATTAGGAAATATCAGTCTATCGATTTGATGTTTTGGAGTATTCTCCTTTTTGTTTTTGAGTTCATTGTTGTAAAGGCTGGATTTGTTTGGTTTTCAAACCAGCTTTGGACGCTTTCTATAGTGCCTGCACTAACTGCAATAGTGTATATGAGGTGGGGCATTTATGGTGTTTTTTATAGCGTTATTGGGGGCATCGCAATTTGTTTTGCAAGTGGTGCAAATAATCAGCAATACTTAATTTACTGCCTTGGAAATATGTTTTCCGTAGTGCTTTTTCTTATGGAAAAGCTTATTGGAAAGGAAAAGATTAGAGAAAGCGTATTAGCTTCTATAGTCTTTGGATTAGTATCTGCTTTATCTATGCAGATTGGACGAGGAGTCGTCTCAGCACTCTTTGGAAATGGTTTTGATATGATAGTAAGCTTTATCGCTACTGATATCATTTCTACATTGTTTGCTGTAATTATCGTCTGGATTGCTAGGAAGCTAGATGGAGTATTTGAGGATCAAATTTCGTATTTGGTACGTGTTAACAACGAAGAAAAAGATAAAGGGGGTAGAGAATGAAGGTAGATGCATCGGACTATTTAATGTATGATGCCAAGACCAAGACCTACAGAGAAAATCCCGAGCAAAGAGTAAGGGATGACGTCGAGAAGCACTATTGGCTTCACGTCGGAAGAACCATCGTAAAGGACTGGAGACTATATGTTATGCTAGTTCCAATGTTGGTTGTATTCCTTCTTTGGAGATATTTCCCAATGTATGAGCTCCTTGGCTGTTTTAAGGTTTATGACCAGGTTCTTCCTGTTTCAGAGCAGCTATTCTCAGGTTTTTCATACTTTAAACGTCTTATAGCAGGTGGAGACGCTCTTTCTGCAGAGTTCTGGAGAGCATTAAGGAATACATTCCTTCTTTCTTTCTATGGCCTTTGCTTTGGTTTCCCTGTTCCAATCATACTTGCTTTATTCTTTAACGAAGTTAAGTCAAACATTGCAAGAAGTGTTTTCCAAGTACTCACATATCTTCCAAAGTTTATGTCTACTGTAGTAATGACTTCTCTTGTAACAATGCTTGTTAAGCAGGGTTCTCTTACTTCTAGCTATGGTATTGTTTCACAGCTTTTAGAAAATCTTGGTTTAATTTCTCATGAACTTGCAAATAGTGGTCTTTTAAATGATCCAAGATTCTTCAGAGGTATTTACCAACTTTCAGGTATTTGGGAAGAAGCTGGTTATGGTTCTATCGTATACTTTGCTGCAATTATTGCTATTAGCCCAACAAGCTATGAAGCAGCTCAAATTGACGGTGCAGGAAAGATGAGTCAGATGAGATACGTAGTATTACCATGTATTTTATCAACAATCGTAATCATGCTTATCACAAAGATTGGTTCATTGCTTTCTATCGGTTATGAAAAGGTTCTCCTCCTCTATAACCCAAATACATATGTAACTGCTGATGTAGTATCAACATTTGCTCAGAGATATGGTCTTGAGGGTGCTGCTAAGGGTATCGCTACTGCAGCTGAAATGATGAACAACGTAATCGGTATGCTCCTCGTTATTGGTGCAAATACAATAGCAAGAAAAGCATCAGACGTATCACTTTATTAATGGGGAGAAGGTAAAATGAAAAGAAAACTTGAAACAACCGAACTCATCTTCAAGATTATCAGCTATACACTACTTACTATGTTTGCAATTGGATGTTTATATCCTTTCTTATATGCAATCGCATCATCAATAAGTGGTAGAAGAGCAGTAGAGTATTCAGAAGTTGTTCTCTTCCCAAAGGATATTCAGTTTGAAGCATTTGGACAAATGTTTACAAACAATATGTTCTGGAATGCTTATTCTAATACTCTTTTTATTACTTTCTATGGTACTGTTTGGGCTTTAGGATATTCTATTCTTGGTGCATATGCTCTTTCTAAAAAGAGACTTCTATTCAGAAAGACCTTTAACTTCTTCCTTGTATTCACAATGTGGTTTAGTGCAGGTATCGTTCCTCAGTATCTTAACTACTTAAATACAAAGGATGTATTTAATGCTGTTGGTATCATGGATGATAAGTGGCTCGTAATCATCGCCATGGGTATGGCTGCGATGAACGTAATTCTTTTGAGAAACGCTTTTGAAGGTGTTCCATCAGAAATTGAAGAAGCTGCAATTGTTGATGGTGCAACAGAATTCCAGGTTCTTTCTAAGGTTTATATTCCGATGAGTAAATCTACTATTGCTACAGTAGCTCTCTTCTTCGGTATCTCAAGATGGAATGGATACTTCTGGGCTCGCCAGATGATTTCCAACTCCAACGAGCATCCTCTCATGGTATTCATCAGACTTACACTTGAAGAGTATACAGACCCTGAAGTAATGAGTGGATGGAACCAAGCTTATGCATCTGACTCAGTAATTTACGCATTGATCGTATGTTCAATCGTTCCTATCCTTGTTATCTATCCGTTTATCCAGAAGTATTTTGCTAAGGGTACAAACGTTGGTGGTGTAAAGGAATAATAGATTTGTTAATTAATATTGGAGGCAATTTAATGAAAAAAACTATCGTTAAAGTCTTAGTTATCTCCTTAATGCTTTGTACACTCATCGCATGTGGTGGTAGTAAAAAGACTATTGCTGTTCAGCAGACAGCAGCTCCTGCTCAGACAACTACTCAAACAGCAGCTCCTGCTCAGACAGCTACTAAGGCAGAAACTGTTGCAGCTCCTGTACAGGAAGTAAAGAAACTTGAATATGCTGAAGGTACAGTACTCAGAATGGCTACTGGTTACAACAGCAAGAAAACAGGTTTAACTTTTGATGCAGACACAGCTAAAGACGGTATCGAACTTGCTGGAAAGATTTATCGCGCAGGCGATTTAAAGCCAACTTGGGTTGAAGTACAGAACGTACTTGGAATCAAGTTCGAAGATAAATATCAGGGTAACTCAGCAACTAACGAGCTCAAGTATTGGGCAGAAAAGCTTGGTGATGTTGATATGGTATCAGGTAACGCAACTTCTCTCGTAGAATATGGTGATAAGGGTGCTTTCGTTGATATCGCTAAATATCTCGACCAAATGCCTAACTTTAAAGCTTACTTAGATGCAAACCCAATTGTAAGACTTTCTATCACAGGTAACACATCAACAGGTGCTATTTACTTCTCACCTTACTTTGATGGTGTAAACGATATTGAAAGAATGCCTCTTATGAGAACTGACTGGGTTGTAAAACTTCTCGATGGTGAAGGTGCTTTCACAGCTGCTAAGTCAGGTACTTTAAAGGCTGCCGCTTATACTCCTTACATGCCAGAAAGTGGTAAGGTTACAGTTGATACAGTTAAGGCTGATGGTAGTGGCGTATTTGCTCTTACAAAAGACTATGACAAAGCTGGTAACATCGTAGCAAAGATGAATGCAGCTCTTGCAAAGGGTAGTGTTAGTGGTGTTGATGCTGTTAACATGCTCAGAACTTATATCGATGAAGCATACAATGGCTACTATGGCACAACAAGATCTAATCTCTTTGTTGGTCAGGATGCAGCATGGGATGTTGATGAACTCGTTGCTCTTTTAAGATGTGTTGTTGCTAATGCTCAGACTCTTAATGGTACAGATGTAGTTCAGGGTCTCTTCTCACGTGAAGATGCTAACAACCAGAGAAGAGTAGACCTCTTCAGATTTGCTGGTACACTCTTTGGTGTTCGCGGTCTTGAATCAAGACAGGATTACCTCTACTTCGGTTCAGATGGTAAGCTCTATGATGCACGCCAGATGGAAGCTACATATAAGGCAATGGAAAAGATGAACCAGATGGCTCAGGAAGGTCTCATTTCTCAGTCATTCATGGATTCTTCAGCTGAAACATCAGCTAAGATGCTTGAAAATGACCTTGGCTTCATGAGCTACGACTACAACCAGACTCAGACTATCATGAATGAAACAAAGCTTCAGGATGGCGAGAAGTACATGGCTGTAATGGTTCCTGTAGCACGCTGGTATGATGGTTCAAATGCAGATGGTGTTTACATGAGATTCACAGAGTCTTGGAGATCTGTAAAGACTGATGGTTGGGCAATTAGTAAGGCTGGTGTTGGTAACGATACTAACAAGCTCAATGCAGCTCTTGCTCTTATCGACTATGCATATAGCCCAGAAGGTATGATTCTCATGAGCTATGGTCCTAAGGAATTCATTAAGACTAATGCAGATGGTAGCTATGTAACATTCTCATTCAACGGTCAGCAGATGCCAGTTATCGCAGATGTTACACAGGAACTCTTATGGAAGCTCACAAGTGGTAACTATACTAACTTCGCAAGAATGTACCTTGGATCAACTCTCTCCTTCGCAAAGAGTCAGGCATTCGAGTATCAGTGCACACACGCAGTTGGTAAGGAAGGCGCTGGAAAGATTTCCGTCGCTATCGGACTTGGAACAATCAAGCATCCTGAACTCGCTGTATGCGATAATATGTGGTACACATCTATCCCAACAACACTTCCTACAACAAAGGTTGAGACAGATACAGTCAACACATACACAGAACTTCAGGCACAGTTCAACCAGCAGAAGGGTAAGGTCAACATCCTCTGTGACCAGATTGCAAAG
>JAQYFM010000115.1 GCA_028723145.1 Spirochaetales bacterium
GCCTCGACGGTCTTGCTTAGGCTTTTCCCGTGCTCAATGTAAAACGACACTGCTGCATGTACCTGATCTTCTGAATAGACACGGGAGAGCTTCTTCTCCTCTCGTCCGTCATCCTTCACTTCACCTTTCTCTTCATATCCCTTGTACCAGCTGATCAATGTATGCCGCCTATTAGGATACCCAAGTTCCTTGATGACCTTGGTGGCCTGTCTGCAATATCTGATGTAGAGATCGATTGCCTTCTGCTTCTCTTCCTTGGTGTACTTTGCCAAAACCTTTTTCCTCCTTAAGAAAAGTCTAGGATTTTGTCCGCAGTCCCCAAGTCTATACCCATTAAATTAATACTCAACAAATGCACAGCAATGAGGTGGTATTATTTTGCTATCACCATAAGGGCTACATACCCTACCTTTATCAGATATAGTGTATGGATATGATCTATGGTTTACTACAATTTTACCATTTTCAAATGGTGCAATTTCAATATCACGCTCTAACTTAACAGCTCGTCTCAATGCCATTTCAAAATAAGGACTTAAAGGCCACTCTTTTAAAAGTGAAAGTGGATAAAGCTCATTATTTTTCTCTTTAAGAGGCACATGAGGAATAGCTTTAGAGGCATAAGATAATCCATAGTCAAAACCAAGAGAAATTATGATCCCATCACCATATTTTCTCTTTACAACAGCCTTCTTTCCATTAAGTGTATAAGAAGCAATTACTTCTCCATCATTAAAGGCACGATACATCGTTGTTGTTATTAATGCCTTTTCATTAAAGAAAACAGGAGAAGGTTCTACTTCCTCTGATTTAATTTCAAATACACATTCAGCAAGCTTACTTCCAGGAGAGTGAATTACAACACCTCCTTTTTTTACATATTCTCTAAGCCTTTCTTCTCCAGATATATCACGTTCAAAAGTATACATACTATCTTCTGGTAAGATAAGAATTGGATACTCATCAGAGTGGTTTAAGAAACTTTTTAAATCAACAACATCTGTAGTTATAGTGTAATCAGAAAGGAGACGGTACCATCCTAGAGAATCAAGGCGACGGTCTTCTCCTTTCATTGACAAATCCTCACAAAGAGCCATTTGAGCTGGAAAAAGAAGAGCTACATCACTTTTTAATCTCTTCCCTGTTAAGATAAGAACTTTATCAAGCCACTGATTTGCCGCCTTCAAATCTGATTTAAAGTAATCATCCATACAGTGCATAAGGCCTCCATCATCAAGCCCGCAAATACCATATGAATAATATCCACCTGCACCAGATGCAGCAATTGTTCCAATTATTTCAGATGGTGTTAGAGTTCTATAGATATCGTTATAGAGGTATCTTCCAAAATATATACCGCCTAAAAAGTCACGCTGCCTATTCATTACTCTCATCATACTATGATGATAAGAGGTAACATATGCTTCACTATCGGCAGAGGGAGTTACTGGTACAGAGATAAAGTGGGTAATATCTACATACTCTGAAAGATAGTATAGATCTATTCCCCTATTTGCTGTATCCCAAAGATCTGAAAGCATAGCACCAGCTATCTTTATTCCATCGAGGGTTAAAAAATATCCCCATTGAGTTAAGTTAGGAACTAATAATAGCTTAGAATCTACCTTATGAAGGCGCTCTTTCATATCTTTAAAGTAGAGAACTAACTCAGTGCGTTGCCATCTTCGGTTATCATATCGCATACGTTTCTCACACACAGTGTGAGGAATTCCTTCAAACCATAGTTCATGAATATTTAGTTCATCAAAGGAACTATAATTTGTTTCATAAGCACTATTTAATACATCAATTGTTTTATAAATTGTTTTAAGATAAGAAATGTATCTATCGTTTCCATCCTTATCAAAAGATGGTGCAACAATTGGATCCCACATTGATACCATTATCTTACCATTTAGCTTTTCACCCTCAACTACTGTTACGCCATCTCCATATAATTTCATAAGGCCACTTACATGGCAAGTCATTGAGTCCTTTGCTTTATCAGACCAGTAGCGATACCACTTTCCATCAGAGCCATCTCTAGCTGTAATACTGTCCCCATAAATTGGAGGTGAAAACCTAATGTTAGGGTAAAGATTATCCCCATTCAAATATAAAGATAAAAACTCATAGCTAAGCCCTAGTTCTTTACAAGTTTTCTCCATGTATTCCTGCATTCGAACGTAATCACTTGCTGTTTTTCCTTCATAACGTTGAGAAAAATCCTCCCAAGCCTTGCTATCTAGTAATACTGAAGAAAATCCCATTTCTTTAAGTGATGAAAGAGTATTATAAACGAAAGTTTCATCATCAAAAGCTGGTCGGTAAAAATTTCCAAACCATATACTTTTAAAGCAACCATTTTTTGTTTTTATCATTTTCCTCTTACCCTTCTTATATAAGCACTAGGCTTCTCGTTATATACTCTCTGAAATACATCTGAAAATGTTCTTACATCAGGGTATCCAACTTCTTGAGCAACTTCAGTAACACTCATATCAGTACTAATCATCAATGAAACAGCATGCTTAAGGCGCACATTTCTAAGGTAATCCTTAAAGTTTTCACCAGTATTCTTCTTAAAGTATGCAGAAAAATAATAGGTATTCATTCCAACAAGATTTGCAATTTGTTTAAGACCAATTTGCTCCTTATAGTGTTCTTCTATATACTCAAGTGCAACCAGGTATTCCTTTGTCTTCTTTTGGCCTGCTAATTCGAGTATCTGGTGATGAATTGAAAATATTTCTTTTTTAAACAGCTCAGAAAGCTCAAGGTAACTCTTTAAATCACGCCCTTTTTCCATTAGAGCGTTTAAATCAGGTTCTTCTATGATTAACTTTGAATCAGCAAGTTTATCTAATATTAGCCTTAAACAGTTACAAAAACAGAATACAACTTCATCTCTTCTACTTTCACGTAAATTTGCTACCTCAGTAACAAATGATGCCCAACAATCATCAATTCTTTCTTCATCAAGTGATAAAAGTGAAGTAGAAAGCATTTCACGCCACTTCATAACTTCAACAGCAGAGGTAGCAACTTCCTTTTCCGGTATAAGATATTCAAATAGTGAGAAGAATGAAGCATAATAGGAACAGGAGTAAGCCT
>JAQYFM010000116.1 GCA_028723145.1 Spirochaetales bacterium
GGCGCAGACTGGTATGAAAGACTTGCAGCTGGTGAAATCAAATTCACAGATGATTGGTTCGTAAAGTCTCTTGAGCTCATTGATGATATGTATAAGAGCAACGTTATCAACCGCAATACTCTCCAGATTGGTTATGGTTCTAACCGTGGTGACTTTGCTAATGGTAAGGCAGCATTCTACATTGATGGTGACTGGTCAGCAGCAGCATTCCAGACAGATATCACAACTGGTCAGGCTCTTATCGCTCCAGCAGATCAGCAGGCTTACTTCGAAATGATGGCTTTCCCAGCAATTCCTGGTGAAGTTGTTCATGACACAGTATCTGGCGTAGTTGGTACAGGTTGGGGTATGTCAGCTAACCTCGTAGCAGGTTCAAAAGAAGAAGCTGCTGCATGGGAACTCATTAAGTTCTTAGAGGGTGAATATGTTCAGACTTACCGCCTTGAGACTGGTGCTTCATTCCCATCAAATCTCAATGTTAATGTTAACAAGCTTATCGACGAAAAGGGTCTTGAACCATTCGTAGCTAAGAGAGCTAACTTCTATAACAGCTACACAACAACTCCTGTTATCGACGGTGTTCTCCATTCTGATGTATACAATGAAATCAACGTAGTACTTCAGGAAATTGGTCTTGGCGGATGCACACCTAGCCAGGGCGCAGCTAGAGTACAGAAAGCTTGGGAAACATGGAAAGCTAATAACTAATATTACTAAAATGTTTACTATAGGGTCCCTTGGAAACAAGGGATCTTTTTTAACTTTTCTATTTTGACCAAAAATTGTTTTTGATGTAAAAACTATATTACAACGTGCCTCATCAGAGTAAGTCCAGTTGCTCTGATGGGCATTTTTTTTATTTTTAGAGGTTTTAATGAATAATTCAATGCAGGATTTGGGAAAAGAGAAAGTAGGAAAGTTAATATTTAGATATGGTCTTCCTTGTGTGATATCTCTTTTAGTTGGTGCACTTTATAATATTGTAGATCAAATATTTATTGCAAATGCATCATATTTAGGCTCATTTGGTAATGCTGCAAATACAGCAGTTTTCCCTCTAACTATCGTAGCTTTAGCAATAGCTGTAATGTGTGGTGATGGTGCATGTGCATATGCTAGTAGGTTACTTGGATTAAAGGAAAAAGATAAAGCTTTAAAGAGTGTAGGAAGTGCTGTATCAATTACGATAATTAGTTCGATTGTGCTAATGGCTATATATATTTTATTTTATGATAGGCTAGTAATCATGTTTGGAGGAAATGTTAATGAAAAAACATTTATTTATGCAAAGGAATATTTATTTTATATAGCTTTGGGAATCCCATTTTACATGTTCGGCCAAGCTATGAACCCAATTATTAGAGCAGATGGAAATCCTAAATTTGCAATGATATCTATTTTAATGGGAGCAATAACTAATATTATTTTAGATCCTGTTTTTATCTTCATCTTTAAATGGGGAATGATGGGTGCAGCCCTTGCAACGATAATTGGACAATGTGTTACTGCATTATTATCTCTTTGGTATTTATGTAACATGAAAAACTTAACTGTAAGGTTAAAAGATTTTATTATAGATATTAGCCAAGCTAATAAAACTTTAAGTTCTGGATTAACTAGTTTTTTATCTCAAATATCTTTAGTTTTTGCAATGATGGCAATTAACAACATGATTATGAAATATAGTATTCTAGATCCTATTTTTTTCTAATCAAGAATTAACACAGATACCTATGGCTGTTGTAGGTATAGTAATGAAATTCTTTCAAATTGTAATTTCTGTTGTTGTAGGGTTAATTGCTGGTTGTATTCCAATAATTGGTTTTAATATGGGAGCTAAATTGAAAGATAGGGTAGTAAAAGCGTTACAGCTTCTTTTGATTTGTGAAACAATAGTAGGGATAATTGCTTTTATTTTGGTCGAGTTCTTTCCGTCATCGATTATCAATCTATTTGGTGCTTCAACAGAAAGTATTTATTACAAAGAATATGCTGTAAAAGCATTTAGAATATATTTAGCATTAATCATATTTGCATGTATTAATAAGGCAGCATTTATCTGCTTGCAGGGTATGGGAAAGGTTTTGGAGTCTACAATTCTTTCAGTGATTAGAGAAGTAGTATTTGGTGTAGGATTTGCTTTATTACTTCCTTATTGGTTTATGCTTGATGGTGTTTTATATTCAATGCCAATATCTGATTTAATTACTTTTATTGTAACTTGTTATGTATTATTTAAAGGCTATAGTTAATTTTTGTTGAACTACGACAATATATGTCGTGGTAATGGGATTAATCTATGTTTAGGAGTATAAAATGAACATAGAAGAAATCATAACAAAGATAAAAGAATTACCAGAATTTGTTATTAATAAGATA
>JAQYFM010000117.1 GCA_028723145.1 Spirochaetales bacterium
TCATGATCTTAATCAATGATGAAAAGCAAGCTAAGCTTTATAAGGAATCAATTGAACCTGGTCTTTCAAAGGGTAAGTATCTTGCATTTGCACATGGCTTTAACATCCACTTTGGTCAAATTAAGCCACCAGCAGATGTTAACGTTATTATGATCGCTCCTAAAGGTCCAGGTCATACAGTTAGAAGTCAGTTCCAGGAAGGTAAGGGTGTTCCTTCATTAATCGCAGTACATCAGGATCCATCTGGTGATTCAGAGCAGATTGCTCTTGCTTATGCTTGTGGTATTGGTGCTGGTAGAGCAGGTGTATTTGTTACATCATTCAAAGAAGAGACAGAAACAGACCTCTTTGGTGAACAGGCAGTTCTTTGTGGTGGTGTTACAGCTTTAATTAAGGCTGGTTTTGATACTCTTGTTGAAGCTGGTTATCAGCCAGAAATGGCATACTTTGAGTGCTGTCACGAAATGAAGCTCATCGTTGACCTCATCAACCAGGGTGGTCTTGCATATATGAGATATTCTATCTCTGATACAGCTGAATACGGTGACTACATCACAGGACCAAAGATCATCACAGATGATACAAAGAAGGCTATGAAGGAAGTTCTTAAAGACATCCAGGAAGGTACTTTTGCTCGCAATTGGTTACTTGAAAACATGGTTGGTAGACCATACTTCAATGCACGTAAGAGAATTGAAGCTGAGAGCCTTTTAGAGACAACAGGTGCTCGCCTCAGAAGCCTCATGAGTTGGCTTAAGAAATAATTAAATTTTAGGAGAATTGAGATGGCAGATAGAGTCTATTTTTTCGATACAACGCTCAGAGATGGTGAACAGGCTCCAGGTTACTCCATGAACTTGGAAGAGAAGATCAAAATCGCTAAGCAACTCGAAGCCCTAGGAGTAGATATCATTGAGGCTGGTTTTGCCATCTCATCTCCTGGTGATAAAGAGAGTGTGACAGCAATTGCTAGCGCAGTTAAAAACTGTACTGTTGCTTCTCTTGCTCGTGCACTTAAAAAAGATATCGATGCAGCATACGATGCTGTAAAAAAAGCAGAAAGTCCAAGAATCCACTTATTCTTAGCAACTAGTGATCTTCATCTTCAGTATAAGCTTAAGATGTCTAGAGAAGAGGCTCTTGAAAGAATTAGAGATAATGTTCGCTATGCAGCTTCTCTCTGTTCAAATGTAGAATTCAGCTTAGAGGATGCAACAAGAACAGATTTGGACTATATGTGTCGTGTTGTTGAACTTGCTATTAAGGAGGGTGCAACAACAGTTAACCTTCCTGATACAGTAGGTTATTCAACACCTGCTGAGATTGCTAACATGGTCTCATATGTAAAAAACAACGTTCCAAACGTTGATAAAGCAATTCTTTCAATGCACTGTCATAATGACCTTGGCCTAGCAGTTTCTAACTCAATGGCAGGTGTAGTTGCAGGTGCAAGACAGATTGAGTGTACTCTTTGTGGTATTGGTGAAAGAGCTGGTAATGCAGCTATGGAAGAGCTTGCAATGCTTATGCATACTCGTCCTGATTTATATCCATATCAAAATAACATAGTTACAACTGAGATTACTCGTTCTGCAAGACTGCTTTCATCAACAACTGGTGTAAAGATTAACCCTTCTAAGGCAATTGTAGGTCAAAATGCTTTTGCCCATGAATCAGGTATTCACCAGCATGGTGTTATGGCTAATAGTAAAACCTATGAAATTATGACACCTGAAAGTGTTGGTCTTACTCAAACTAATTTAGTTCTTGGTAAGCACTCTGGCCAGCATGCATTTACTAAAAAACTAGTTGAACTTGGTTATGAGCTTCCTAAGGAAGATATTGATCGTTTATTTGCAGAGTTCAAAAAGCTCACAGATAGAAAGAAAACTATTTCAGATAGAGATATTATTGCATTAGTTGAATCAACAGAGGATGTTAAGAGCCAGCTTTGGACACTTGAAAACTTTGTTGTTAACAGTGGTAATCACATGACTGCTACAGCATGTATTACCTTGAGAAAAGGTGAGAAACTCTATCAAGAGGTTGCAGCAGGTACAGGTCCTGTATACGCTGCATTAAGAACTGTAGAAAAAATTATTAGACACCCATTTAGCTTAGAAGATTATCAGCTTCAAGCAGTTACGGAACATAGGGACGCCCTCGGGGAAGTATTGGTAAAAATTAGTGATAATAATGGCGTATTCCGTGGTAGAGGTGTTTCAACAGACGTTATTGAAGCAAGTATTTTGGCTTGTCTCAATGCAGTTAATAAGATGCTTGATGATTCAGTCACAGGTATGAGAACTGGTGAGAGCGCTATGAAGATGAGTTTTGAAAACGATATGCTCATGGGACACACTGATAAAACAGAGGAGAAGTGAAGATGCAGATGACCATTACTGAGAAGATCTTAGCTAAAGCTGCAGGATTAGATAGCGTTCACCCAGGTCAATTAATCATGGCAAATTTGTCCATGGTACTTGGAAACGATATTACAAGTCCTGTTGCTATAAAAGAGTTTCCAAAATTTGGTAAGAAAACAGTATTTGATAAAGATAAGGTAGCAATGGTCCCTGATCACTTCGCTCCTAACAAAGATATTAAAGCTGCAGAGCAATGTAAGTGTGTACGTTGCTTTGCTAATGAACATAATATTACTAACTATTTTGAGGTAGGAGAGGCTGGTATTGAACATGCACTTCTCCCTGAAAAAGGACTTGTAACAGCAGGTGATGTAGTTATTGGTGCTGATAGCCATACTTGTACTTATGGTGCCCTTGGAGCCTTCTCAACAGGCGTTGGTTCAACTGATATGGCATGTGGAATGGCAACTGGCAAGGCTTGGTTTAAGGTTCCTTCATCAATTAAGTTTGTTTTAAAGGGCAAGCTAAAAAAGTATGTTACAGGTAAAGATTTAATTTTACACATTATTGGATTAATTGGTGTTGATGGTGCTCTTTATAAGAGTATGGAATTTACAGGTGAAGGTGTTAGCTCTCTTTCAATGGATGATAGATTTACAATTTGTAATATGGCAATTGAAGCAGGAGCTAAAAATGGTATCTTTGCAGTTGATGATAAGACTATAGAGTACTTAAATGAAGCAGGTGCTGCTACTCCTGTTATTTTTGAAAGTGATAGTGATGCACAATATGATGATGTTATTGAAATAGATTTATCAAAGCTTGAAAGCACCGTATCATTCCCTCATCTTCCTTCTAATACAAAGACATTTAGCAATATGCCAAAAGTAAAGATTGACCAAGTAGTTATTGGCTCTTGTACTAATGGAAGAATTTCAGATTTAAGAGCTGCGGCAGAAATTCTAAAAGGTCGCCATGTTGATAAGTCTGTAAGAGCAATAATTATTCCGGCAACACAAAAAATATATCGTCAGGCTATGCATGAGGGGTTATTTGATATCTTCCTCGATGCAGGATGTGTAATATCAACTCCTACATGTGGTCCATGTCTTGGCGGTTATATGGGTATTCTTGCTGCTGGTGAAAGAGCAATTTCAACAACAAATAGAAACTTTGTAGGAAGAATGGGGCATGTTGAGAGTGAAGTATACCTAGCATCTCCACATGTAGCAGCTGCAAGTGCTGTAACTGGATATATTACAGATCCTAATACACTTTAAGGAGAAAATGAGATGAAGACTAAAGGTAAAGTATTCAGATATAAAGATAATGTTGATACAGATGTTATCATCCCAGCACGCTATTTAAATACTAGTAATGCAGAAGAGCTTGCTTTACACTGCATGGAGGATATCGATAAGGAATTTGTTAAAAATGTTAAAAAGGGCGATATCATCGTAGCAGATAAGAACTTTGGCTGTGGATCAAGTCGTGAGCATGCTCCTCTTGCAATAAAGACAAGTGGAATAGGTTGTGTTATTGCACGTTCTTTTGCTCGCATTTTCTATAGAAATTCAATTAATATTGGGCTTGCTATCTTAGAGTGTGAGGAGGCTTGTGACCACATTGAGAGTGGAGATGAGGTTGAGGTTGACTTTGATAGTGGATTAATTAAAAACCTTACAAAGGGTGAAGAATATCAAGCAGAGCCATTTCCTCCGTTTATGCAGAGTTTAATTGCTGCAGGTGGACTTGCTCCATACATGGCTAAGGAGGCAGAGTTATGAATTTAAAAATTGCAGTAGTTCCAGGTGATGGAATTGGCCCAGATATTGTTAATCAAGCCATTAAGGTATTAGATAAAGTTTGTGAACTTTATGGTCACAGTGTAAGTTATGAAACTGTATTAGCTGGTGGTGCTGCCATTGATAAGTATGGTGTTTCTCTTCCAAGCGAAACATTAGAGACTTGTAAGAAAAGTGATGCTGTTCTTCTTGGTGCAGTAGGTGGTCCGAAGTGGGATAATGTTGAATCCTCAAATAGACCAGAGAAGGCTCTTTTAGGACTTAGAAGTGGTCTTGGCTTATTTTGTAATTTAAGACCTGCAATACTTTATAAGCAATTAAAAAGTGCTTGTCCTCTCCGATCTGATATAATTGGAGATGGCTTAGATATCATGGTAGTTCGTGAATTAACTGGTGGTATTTACTTTGGTAAAAAAGGTAAGAGTGAGGATTGTAATTCTGCTTATGATATCATGAGCTACTCAAAACTAGAAATTGAAAGAATTGCTAGAAAGGCTTTTGAGATTGCAAAAAAGAGAAATTCAAAGGTAACTAGTGTTGATAAAGCAAACGTACTTGAAACTAGTAGACTTTGGAGAGCTACAACTGAAGAAGTTAAAAAGGAATACCCTGAGTGTACACTTGATCATCTTTATGTTGATAACGCTTCAATGCAGCTAGTAAAAAATCCACACCAATTTGATGTTATTCTAACTGAAAATATGTTTGGTGATATTCTTTCTGATGAAGCAAGTATGATTACAGGTTCTATTGGAATGCTACCTTCAGCTTCTTTGAGAGAGGATAGCTTTGGTATGTATGAGCCGATTCACGGATCTGCACCAGATATCGCTGGACTAGATATAGCTAACCCTATTGCAACAATTTTATCTGTTTCAATGATGCTAAGATATACATTTAATCTTTCTCCTGAAGCTGATGCAATTGAGAAGGCTGTATACCAAGCGCTTGAAGATGGATATAGAACTCCTGATATATATACTGATGGCATGATTAAAACTGGTACTATCGGTATGGGTGATGCTATTGTGGAGAGATTAAAATGAAAAGAAGTGATGTAATGACTCAGGGGCCTGAAAGAGCTCCTCATAGAAGCCTTATGAAGGCATTAGGTTGGACAGATAAAGAAATTAATATGCCAATGATTGGTATAGTATCTGGTTACAATGAGATTATTCCAGGACATGTTCAGCTAAATCGTATCGTTGATGCAGTAAAAGCTGGTGTAAGAGAAGCTGGTGGTAACCCTGTTACCTTCCCTGTTATCGGTGTTTGTGATGGTATCGCAATGGGACACACAGGAATGAAATACTCTCTTGCATCTCGTGAGCTAATTGCTGATTCAATAGAGGTAATGGCTACAGCTCATCCATTTGATGCTCTTGTACTTGTTCCAAACTGTGATAAGATCGTTCCTGGTATGCTAATGGCAGCTTTAAGATTAAATCTTCCTACAATTGTTGTCTCAGGTGGTGCAATGCTTGCAGGACACCTACCAGGTGGTGATAAGAGAGGTATGAGCCTTTCAAGCATGTTTGAAGCAGTTGGTAAGCATGCTGCTGGAAATATGGATGATGCAGAGCTCCTAAGATGGGAAAACAGTGTTTGTCCTTCTTGTGGTTCATGCTCTGGTATGTATACTGCAAATAGTATGAACTGCCTTTGCGAAGCAATTGGTGCTGCTCTTCCAGGTAATGGTACAATCCCATGTGTATATTCAGCTCGTGAGCGTTTAGCTAAAGAGAGTGGATATAAAATTATGGAGCTCTTAGAAAAGAATATTAGAATTCGTGATATCATGACTCCAGATGCCTTTGAAAATGCATTAAAAGTTGATATGGCTCTTGGCTGTTCAACTAATACAATGCTTCATCTTCCAGCACTTGCTCATGAAGCGGGCTTTAAGATTGATATTTTCAAGGCAAATGAAATTTCTGCACAGGTTCCTAATCTTTGTCACTTAGCTCCTGCAGGAAAAGATCACATTGAGGATTTAAACCTTGCTGGTGGTGTAATGGCTGTTATGAAGGAGCTTGATAAGAAAAACCTCTTAAAGAGAGATTTATTAACAGTTACTTGTCATACAATTGGAGAAAGTTTTGATAAGGCTCAAAACTATGATCCTGAGGTTATTAGACCAATTGATAATCCATATTCAACAACTGGTGGTATCGCAGTTCTTCGTGGTAACTTAGCTCCAGATGGTGCTGTTGTTAAGCGTTCAGCAGTTGCTCCTGAGATGCTTGAGCATACAGGTAAGGCAAAGGTTTACAACAGCGAAGAAGAAGCTATCCAAGCAATTTTCTCAGGTAAAATTGTATCTGGTGATGTTGTTGTAATTAGATACGAGGGACCAAAAGGTGGTCCAGGTATGAGAGAAATGCTTTCTCCTACATCTGCAATTGCCGGAATGGGACTTGATAAAGAAGTTGCATTAATTACAGATGGTAGATTCTCTGGCGCTACTCGTGGTGCTTCTATTGGTCACGTATCTCCTGAAGCAGCTTTAGGTGGAACTATTGCTTTAGTTGAGGATGGAGATGAGATTCATATAGATATTAATAAGGGAGTCCTTGAGCTTTTAGTAAGTGATGAGGTTTTAGCAGAGAGAAGAAATAACTTAAAGCCTTATCAAGCTAAGATTAATACAGGCTATCTTGCACGCTATGCCCAGAGAGTAACATCAGCAAATATGGGCGCAATCTTTAAGGAGAATTAAATTGCAAATCACAGGTGCTCAGTTAATAATTGAATGTCTATGCGAACAGGGAGTTGACCGCGTTTTTGGTTATCCAGGCGGTCAAGTAATTCCTCTATATGATGCTCTTTATCTTAATCGTGATAGAATTAAACACATCCTTACAGCGCATGAACAGGGTGCTAGCCATGCAGCAGATGGATACGCTCGTTCAACTGGTAAGGTAGGTGTTTGTATTGCTACCTCTGGTCCTGGTGCAACAAATCTTGTAACAGGTCTTGCTACTGCATATATGGATTCATCTCCAGTTGTAGCAATTACAGGTAACGTACCTGTAAATCTACTTGGTAGAGATAGCTTCCAAGAGGTTGATATCACAGGTGTGACTATGCCTATTACAAAGCATAACTACATCGTTAAAGATAAAAATGAGCTTGCATCAACACTTAGAGAAGCATTTAGGATTGCACAAGAAGGTCGTCCAGGTCCTGTTTTAGTCGATATTCCTAAGAATATACAGCAGGACTTAATCGATTATGAAAAGGTTGAAATTGAACCAATTAAGAGAAGTACCTCTAGACTTAGGGATGATGATATTGAGAAGGCAATTAATTTGATTGCTGCATCAGACCGTCCTATGTGCTATATCGGTGGTGGTGTAATCAGATCAGATGCATCTAGTGAGCTACTCGATTTTATTGAGAAAATTGATGCACCAGTTTGTTCTTCTTTAATGGGACTAGGTGCAGTTCCAAGTAAGAATGAACGCTTCACTGGCATGGTTGGAATGCATGGAACTAAGGTCAGTAACCTTCTTATTAACTCATGTGACTTATTAATTGTAATTGGTGCACGTTTTTCAGACCGTGTAATTAGTAAGGGTACAACATTTGCAACTCAAGCAAAAATATTACAACTTGATATTGATCCCGCTGAGTTTGATAAGAACATTGTTTCAGATAGTCATGTAATTGGTGATGTTAAAGAGATTTTAACTATTCTAAATTCAAGACTTGATAAGAGAGATCACAAAGACTGGATGGAGAGGGTAGCTGATTTAAAGAGAAGATTCCCAATGAAGGTTACTCTTGAATCAAAACGTCCTCGTGAAATTTTAAGAGCTCTTGATAAGGTTCTTTCAGAGGAAAAAGATGCTTTTGTTGCAACTGAGGTAGGTCAGCACCAGATGTGGGCTGCACAGTATCTAAAGCACAATAAGCCAAGACATTTCTTAACTTCTGGTGGCCTTGGAACAATGGGATTTGGTACAGGCGCTTCAATTGGAGCACAGGTCGCTAATCCAGAGGCTAGGGTAGTAAATGTTGCTGGCGATGGTTCATTTAGAATGAACTGTAATGAGCTTGCAACAATTGCTCGCTATAAGCTTCCAATAGTGATTTTAGTTTTCAATAACCATTGCTTAGGTATGGTTAGACAGTGGCAGAACCTCTTTTTCCAAAAGCACTACAGTGAAACCACTCTTGATACCCCACTCGATTGGGTAATGCTAGCAAATGCATATGGTGTTAAGGGTATGAGATTAAAGGCCGATGATGATGCACTTGCAGTATTAAAGTCAGCTTTTGAGCTTGGTGAAGGCGTTGTTGTAGATTGCGAAATCCCAATTGATGATAAGGTATTACCAATGGTAGCTCCTGGTGCATCAATAAATGATATGATGGGCTTTATTGATAACGAGGAAAATTGAAGTCTTTAGGCTATCTTGTGTTAGGTAGCCTAATATTTTTTTATTGACATAATTTATAATTCTGTTAATATTGATATGTGTTAGCAGAATTTTTTCAGTAATAAGAATTTGCATGGTATTGACGAATATCTTTGATATTGGTAATATCGTTAAAGTGTCTTATCACGGAAATAAACTAGAGAGGTTAAAATAATGGCAACTCCAAAGTATAAAACATCTAAATCTAAGGCAGCATCACGCAAGGCTGCTAACATGAAGCTTGCAGCTCCAACTCTTTCTCCTTGCCAGACATGTGGAAACCTTGTTCCATCACACCAGGTTTGTCCTAAGTGTGGTTACTACAACGGTAAGCAGGTCATCGAGAAGGATGCTGAATAAGGAGAATTAAAATGACACAAGATCAGGTTCTTGCAAAAGTTAAAGATCTCGTTGCTGAAAAGCTTTCTGTAGACCCAGCTAAGGTAGTTCCTTCTGCATCATTCAGAAAGGATCTTGGGGCTGACAGTCTTGACACTTATGAACTCGTATATGCTATTGAAGAGGAATTAGGCGTAACTATTCCTGATGATATGGCAACTGAGTTTGAAACAGTTGGTGACGCTGTTAATTTCCTAGCAGAACAGCTTGGCTGATCGTGGAAAAGTACTATCTAAAGGCTCCTCAGCTTAATCAGAAGCGAATTGAGGAGCTTTCTGTTTTTCAAGACAAAATAAATATCCATTTCTCTGAGCTAAGACTTCTTAATCTTGCTTTTACTCATACTTCTTATGCAAATGAAGTATTTGGTGATGTTGATAATAATGAGAGATTAGAGTTTCTTGGAGATAGTATACTTGGTATGGTTACTGCTGAGTATCTTTTTGAAAACCTTCCAGTTTTGAAGGAAGGTGATTTTTCGCGCATTAAAGCAACTGTTGTTTCTGAGGAGAGCTTAAACGAGGTCGCAATAAAGCTTTCAGTTTCTGATTATTTACTTTTAAGTAAAGGAGAGGAAATGCATCAAGGGAGACAGAAAAAAGCCATCCTTGCCGACTGTATGGAAGCAATTATTGCTGCAATTTACCTTGATAAGGGCTTTGAATGTGCAAAATCTTTTATCCTTTCTTTTATCAAAGACCAAGTAGCTAAGGTCTTAGAGGGTAGAAATCAAAATAAAGATTACAAAAGTTTATTACAAATTTACTTTCAAAAGAAAAAGAATAAGGTTCCTGAATATCTATTAGACCATGTTGAAGGTCCTAATCATGACCAAAAATTCTATGTAAAGGTATTTTTAGGCCAAAAGTGCTATGGAATGGCTGAAGGAAGTAATAAGAAGATGGCAGAACAAAATGCTGCTCATCTTGCTCTTAAGCAACTTGGGCTTTGTGATTAAAGGAGCAATTTTTGAGGTTGCTCCTTATTTGACTAAATATTTATAGCTTATAGCCTAAGGTCTCAGCAATTGAATAAAACTCATCTTTATTTAATCCAGAGTCTAGAACTGCAGCATCTATAGTAATTATACCTTTACCAACTAAATTTAATAAGGCTTTAACAGCGATACTAATACCTTCGGCTCTTCCCTCAGTCTTTCCATTATTATAAGACTCAGTTGCATACTTCTCAGCATACTGTTGTACAGCATCACATACATGATCTTCACCTTTTACTGTTGTTTTATAAGTCATTGTTGTCTCCCTAATTACAGTATCTTTCATTTTAAGATAATCAGATGAAAATAAGCATTTAACTGATAAAGCATGTAGTGAGTTTATCATCACTATCATGCTTGTTAGAAACTTTAAAGCTTATAGCCTAAACGTGAAGCTATAGATAAAAATTCATCTTGTGATAAACCTGAATTTTCTATTGCTAATTTAAGTGAGATATATCCACTTATAATAAGAGGAGCTAAAGAATTTACACTACCTTCGGCTCTTCCCTCAGTCCTTCCATTATTATAAGACTTTTCTGCATACTGTTGTACAGCATCACATACATGATCTTCACCTTCTACTGTTGTTTTATAAGTCATTGTTGTCTCCCTAATTACAGTATCTTTCATTTTAAGATAATCATCTGCTACTAGACTTTGCATTAGATTATCAAGCTCTTTCCTTCCTTTGTTTTTAGCATTTACATAAATTATAAAACTACCATCATCAAGTGGCAACTTTGATTCCTCTTCTATCCTTTTAAATTTATATAGCTGCTTTCCTCTATCAAAGATATCCTCTTCCATTAGAAAGATTACTATCTGAGTTTTAATCTCATTATAGCTACTTATACCTTTTCCTAATGCATACCTAGAATCTATCATTGATGATATATATCTTGCTCTTTTTACTTCATCTCCTTTCTTAGATGCTTGTACCTCTATATCATAGTAAGTACCTTCTTTATCAACAGCAAGACA
>JAQYFM010000118.1 GCA_028723145.1 Spirochaetales bacterium
AGGGCAATCATCAATTCTAACCATCTTGATAAATCTACCATGCTTCTTCTCTAAGAACTCATGTAGATAGATTTCTGTATATTTCTTTAAGAACTCAGTCTTATAGAAAGTTGTTCCATCTGCATTAATGATAACTGGATATCTTGGGTTCTTACCTGCATCTGTCTTTAATACTGCACTTGAAAGGTTAACTGCTGTAAGTTTTGCAGCACGCTCAATAATTGAACGAATAACGAGCCAAAGATTAAGGGCATCTTCCTCATTACCTTCAACACACTTAACAAGGTCATAATCCATATTGTGACACTTTTCAAGGTAGAAAGACATTGTAGTTGTTGTAAGACCACCTTCAATTGAGTTAAAGCGTTTAGCAAACTCTTCAGAGAAAATTCCTTCTTCAATAGCTTTCTTAATTACAAATGTTGCAAAGCCACCAAGGTATGCACCACTAATCATCTTCTCGAAGTGATATCTTTCTGCATTCTTTGTAGTAGCAAAGTATTCTTTATCAAAATCACCAAGAGCTAAATCATAGTTACCAGACTCAACGTTGATAATCTGCTTACCATCTTTTAAATTACCAAGCTTTGTGATAAGAGCATTATTCTCTGTATATGCAGTATTAGTACCAGTACCAAGAATAAAACCTACATAACCTGAAGCTGGATCAGAACAACCAGCTTTAGTTGCAAGCAATGTAGCTACAGTATCATTTACAACACTAAACTTCTTATTTGATACATCATAGCCTCTCTCTTTAAGCTCATTTAATAATGATTGAGCAACAGGCATACCAACAACTTCAGGAGCCTTAATCTCTTTTGAGAAAATAATAGGAACACCATCATGTTCTGGGGTGATATTAGCAGCATAGCTAAAACAGAATCCTATTCTGTCACTCTTATCAATAAGACGCTCAACGTTATCAGCTAAGATACCAAAGAACTCTTTTGCACTTACTTCCTGCTTAACACCAGGCATACCAACCTTTCTAAAGTCAGAGATAACTGGCTTAAGCTCTTCATCAAAGGTAACTAAGCAAGTTCTGAAGTTTGTACCACCAGCATCAAGAACAATTACACTTTGTCCTGGCTGGATATCACAATCCTCACTTACAAAGGTTGGAATCATTTCAAGGGAACCACCTTTACCATCCAACCCCATTTTCATTTCTGCTAAAAATCCCTCGGTGAGCTTATCCATATCAACGCACTCTGGTGCTAAATTATGGCGCATCAGGAAATCATTAACGACACTCATTTGTTTCTCCTTATTTTAAACCTAACTTAATTGGCTTCATAGTTATAGCAGTTTCATTACAAAGCATTTGCTTAACACTCAGCTCAACACTTCGTTCACCAGAAACTCCTTTTCCTTCTAATATACCCTCAAAAGCCAGTGCTTCATCCATAGCCTTTCCACTTACTACAATGGAAACCTCTAATGTAAAGCAAATTGATGACCAATCAGAGAGTACTAATAAATCAATCCAGCTAGAAAGAGCACTCTTAGATGGAAAGATTAGCTTCATAGTTCCATCTAATACAGCATCCCCTTCTCTATACTCAGCGCCTTCAATTTGCTGAGTTGCAACAACAAGAAGTGGTGAAAAAGTACTTCTTGCACTCTTTAGCAGTTTTGAGTACCAACTGTCTGCAGCTTCCCCCTTCAGAGCAGTGGTAAACTGTGCTAAATCAGATCGATTATATGAGAGCTTATACATGAGGTTATCACTACTTGTATCCTCAAGACTTACTCCTGGTAATTCAATACGTGGTACAGTTGAATTTGCAGCAACTGCACAAAATGTACCATTATAAAGTGCATTAAATGCATATGAAACGTCTTCAATCTCAATTGCACAAAGACTACATAGAGCAACAGTCATTATGGCAAAATAGCTGATAAGACGTTTACGCATTAGGCCCTCTCTAAACTTTCTTCAAACTTTCCAATTTCTTTTTCTGCTTTGCTTTCATCTACTTTATATAGTAAAACCCCACCTACAGCAAAGAGAAGAATAAGAGAAAGAATACCTATTCTATTTGATTTAGTAATCAAAGTAACAAAACCAACTAAAAATGGTCCAATAATAGCTGCAAACTTACCAAGCATATTAAAGAATCCAAAGAACTGCGCACTATTATCTTTTGGAATTAGTCTTGTGTAATATGATCTACTTAATGCTTGAATACCACCTTGGAATAAACCAATTAAGATAGCAAGTAAGTAGAAATGAATTTCTTTGGTCATAAATACGCCTAAAAGAGCAATGATACAATATGCAACTATTGCTACTAAAATTGCATTTTTAGTTCCAATCTTTTTACCAAAGGTATTGTATAGCAGTGCGGCTGGGAACGCTACAAATTGAGTAATAAGAAGTGCAACAATTAATGAAGATGATGAAAAACCTAAAGATGTTCCATAGTCTGTTGCCATTCTAATGATTGTATCAACCCCATCAATGTAACACCAATATGCTACTAAAAATAGTGTTGTAGTTTTTAAGAATTTTAAACTTTTTAATGTTGTTGCAATATTCTTTGCACCAGTTTTGCAACTTTCACTAATCTTTGTTTTCTTTCCATCATTATCCTCTTTGACAAACAATAATAGTGGAATTGAGAAAACTAACCACCAAATACCAACTGTTAAAAATGAAATTTTAACAGCTTCAACACTACTTGAAATACCAAACATATTTGGCATTAAGTACATTAAAACGTTGATTAAGAAGAGTAAACCACCACCAATGTAGCCTAAACTAAATCCTAATGCTGATACAAAATCTACTTTTTTATCAGAAGCTACACAAGGAAGTAGTGAATCATAGAAGGTATTACCACCTGAGAATCCAATACATGCAACTACATAAAATAGTATTGCAAGTCCCCACTGTCCTGATTTCAATAGCCACAAACAAGAAGTCATCAAAGCACCTAAGAATGCAAAGAATATTAAGAACTTCTTTCTATAACTTCCACTATCAGCAATAGCACCTAAAAATGGAGCCATAACTGCTACAACCAATGATGCAGTTGAGTTTGCAATTCCTAAAAAGAATGTTGAAACCGATGCATCTTGACCAAGTGACCAATATTCCGAAAAGAAAATAGGGAAAAAAGCAGCCATTACAGTTGTTGCAAAAGCACTATTTGCCCAGTCATACAAAGACCATGAGATAATTTCTTTCTTTGAGTCCTGCATAAACACCTCTAAATGTGTATTGTAACACAGCTATTGATAATTTTAAAAATATAAAACCGGTAAAATAGCCATTTTTTAGTAAAAAGTTATATAGTTTTTACTCAATTTCGTTCTTGTCTTTAAGTTAAACACTATCGTTGTTCTCAAGCCTCAATTCATCTGATAAAATAATAGCTATGAATAAACCTTCAATATATTGGTATGACTTAGAAACCTTTGGAACAAATCCTCAAGTTGATAGAATTGCTCAAATGGCAGGAATTAGAACTGACCTTGATTTAAATATCATCTCAGATGAGATGGTAATTTACCAACGTCCTACTCCTGATTACCTTCCATCTATTGATGCATGTTTGCTTACAGGAATAACTCCTCAAAAGGCTATGGAAAAAGGGTTAGATGAAGTTGAATTTTTAAATAAAATCTTAAAGGAATTTATGGTTCCTAATACTACCGTTACAGGATTTAATTCAATTAATTTTGATGATGAGTTTATTCGTAACGACCTATATAAAAATCTATTTGACCCATATAGGAGAGAATACACAAATGGCTGTTCTCGCTGGGATATAATTAACTTAGTAAGAGCTTGCCATGATTTAGCTCCTGAAGGCATAAACTTTAACCATTTAACTGAAAATGGTAATACTTCATATAAATTAGTCCATTTAACAGAGGATAATAATATCGAGCAAATTGGTGCTCATGATGCTATGGTAGACGTTTATGCTACAATTAATGTGGCAAGACTAATTAAGCAAAAGCAGCCAGGCCTTTTCGATTTCTACTTCAAAAACCACTATAAAAGTGAAATTAGAAAGCTAATTGATATTATTGACCATACCCCTATTTTATTAACTACAGTGAATTTTTCATCTCCAAATGGGTGTACTCGTCCTGTTAGTCCACTATTTATCAAGGATAATACTGTTTATGCATTTGATTTAACAAAGGATGCATCGGTTTTGCAGGAAGCAGATGAAAATGAAATCTTTACCTGTGAAGGAATCGTATATTTTGCTTTAAATAAAGCTCCATTTATTGCGCCTCTAAATGTATTAAAAAAAGGAAACAGAGCTTCACGACTAGGTATTTCATTTGAAACAATAGAAAGAAATCTTGCAATAATTAGAAAAGATAATTCTATTTCTCGTAAATTTGCTTTGAATAATCAAGAGTACTCAAAAAAAGGTTTAGACCCTGATTTACTATTATATGATGAAACATTTACATCAAAACGTGATATTTTAAATCTCGCTATAATTCAAAATACCAAGCCTGCAGATAAACTATATAAAAATATCATCTTCGACCAACCTAAATATCATGAGTTACTTTTTAGACAAGTTGCTAGAAACTGGCCTCACTTTTTAACTGATGAGCAGAAAACACTATGGAAGAATTTTTGTTCATCACGTCTATTACAGCCTCTTTCAACAGGTATTGATTACTTTACATATATGAGAAATATCGATGAAAAGTTAAATAGCAAAGCTGTCAGTGGTAAGGATAAATTAATACTTCTAGCACTCAAAGAGTATGGAGAAGCTATATATAATTATGCATTTACATAAAATGCAACAAAATGTTATATTTCGACTTTAGGAGTAAAAATGCTTACAAAGCTTAAAGATTATGAAAAACAACTCTCTGAGATGGATAAGAAACTCTCAGATAGCGAGTTTATGAAGGATATGAAAGCCTATACTCAGCTTACAATGGAGCGTTCTCATTTAGCTCCAATAGTTGAGACTATGCATCGTTTAGTAAAGATTGATGAAGAAATAAATGATGCAAGAGAGATGCTTAAAGGCGAAACAGATTCTGAAATGATTGAAATGGCTAAGGCTGAAATTTCAGAGCTTGAGAAAGAAAAAGAAAGTACAGAGAAAGAGTGTAAAATGCTCCTTATTCCACCTGACCCACTCGATGGCAAGAATATCATCATGGAAATTAGAGCAGGAACAGGTGGAGAAGAGGCTGCACTATTTGCTGCAGATCTCTTTAGAATGTATACCCACTATGCAGAAACTAAGAGATGGAAGCTTGAAGTAATGAGCTCAAATGAAACTGGAATTGGAGGACTTAAGGAAATTGTTGTCTCTATTTCAGGAAAAGATGTATATGCTTCTCTTCGCTACGAAAGTGGTGTTCATAGAGTTCAAAGAGTTCCTGAAACAGAATCAGGTGGTAGAATTCATACTAGTGCTGTAACTGTTGCAGTTCTTCCTGAAGCAGAAGAAACAGATATCGAAATTAGACAGGAAGATTTAAAAATCGATGTAATGCGTGCAGGTGGTCCAGGTGGACAGTGTGTTAACACCACTGACTCAGCTGTAAGAATTACTCACCTTCCAACTGGTATTGTTGTTATTCAGCAAGATGAAAAGTCTCAAATAAAGAATAAAGCAAAAGCTCTTAGAGTACTTAGAGCTAGACTTTATGACATGGAAGAGGCTAAAAAGCAAAAGGAAAGAGCTGAAGCAAGAAAGAGCCAAGTTGGATCAGGTGATAGATCTGAAAGAATTAGAACATATAACTTCCCTCAAAATCGCTTAACCGACCATAGAATTAACTTAACTCTTTATAAATTAGAGCAAGTTATGAATGGGGATTTAGAGGAAGTAATTGAAGCTCTAAAGATTGCATCTGGTGAGCAAGCTTTAAAAGAAGCATGAGACTAAATGATGCAAAAAAAGAAATAATCGCTATTTTAAGTAACAATAGCGATGTTGAAAATGCTCCAAGAGAGTTTTCTATTATCGCAGAATTCTCTCTTGGAATATCTAAACTTGACCAAATTATTAAACCCGATATTGAAATATCTTCAAGTGATTACCAAAAATTACTCGAATGTGCAAATCAAAGATTAAACCATACTCCCCTATCATACATCACTCAAAAGCGTGAATTTTTCGGCCTTGATTTTTATGTCTCTGAAAATACATTAATTCCTCGTCCTGATACAGAAACACTTGTTGAAGAAGCACTTAATGAATTAAAGAATATTCCATGCCCTGATGTATTAGACCTATGTACAGGAACAGGAGCTATTGGAATTGCAATAAAAAGTAATATTTCTTGCACCTTAACACTGTCTGATATAAGTGAAGAGGCATTAAAAATTACTAAAAAAAATGCACACTCTCTAATCAATGATGATTGCACAATTATATGCTCTGATTTATTTGCCAAAATATCAAAGAAATTTGATATCATTGTCACTAACCCACCTTACCTAACTCAAGAATGGTATTCAATTGTTACTGATGAAGTAAAAAAAGAACCAAAGAGTGCATTAGTTAGTGATAATAATGATGGCTTAGATATAATAAGAAAAATTATCATTCAAAGCCCAAAACACCTTAAAAACGGTGGTTTTTTGATGATAGAATGTGACTATCGACAAACAGCACTTTGTGCTAAACTACTTAGCAAGGCTGGATTTAAAGAGATAAAAATCGTAAAAGATCTTGCAAACAAAGAGCGAGTTGTAAGGGGTACATATTATGCATGATGATCTGTTGAGAGTGTTCACCCAAAAGGCATATCAATATAGCACTGAGGACCAAAAGAAAATTTGTGCTGCAGCAATCTATGCTGATAGACTGCATGGAGACCAAAAGAGAAAAAGTGGAGAACCATATATCATCCACCCACTTGCGGTAGGCACTATATTAATTCAACTCGGAATGGATAGAGATACCATCTGTGCAGGACTTTTACACGATGTTGTTGAAGACACAGAATGTACACTTGAAGATTTAGAGAGAGACTTTGGAAAGGAAGTTGCCATCATGGTTGATGGAGTTACGAAAATTTCAAAGCTAAAAAGTGAATCAAAGAGTCTTCAAGAAGCTGAAACCATCAGAAAGATGTTCTTTGCAATGGGTAAAGATATGAGAGTTATTATCATCAAGCTCTCAGATAAGCTCCACAACATGAGAACTCTTGGAGCACTAGCACCTCAAAGGCAAAAGGAAATTGCCCAAGATTGTCTTGATATCTTTGCACCACTTGCAGGAAACTTAGGTATTTCATGGTTAAAAACCGAACTTGAAGATTTATCTCTTAAAACACTAAAGCCAGATACATACCAATACATTAATGACTTTTTGCTTTCTAAAAAAAGTGAATATAATGCATATTTAAAAAAGGTTCAAAACGACCTATTAAAGGCTTGTGCTAAAGTTGGAATTACTAACGTTCAAATTAAAGGTCGTGTTAAGCACGTTTACTCTGTATATTTAAAAATTAAGAGAAGAAAAAAGGAAATTGATGAAATTTTTGATATCTTAGGTGTACGTGTAATTTGTCAAAGTGTTACAGAATGCTACACTATCTTAGGTATTATTCACCAAACCTGGCACCCAATTGAAGGTAGATTTAAAGACTACATTGCAATGCCAAAGACCAATAACTATCAGTCTTTACATACTACTGTTTTAGGTCCAGATGGAAAACATCTTGAAATTCAGATTAGAACCCAAGAAATGGACAAAACAGCTGAGGAAGGTGTTGCTGCACACTGGTCTTATAAAGCCTCTTCAGGCAGTGAAGCTGGTGCTTGGAAAAACTATGACCAAATTAACTACAATAAAATAATTACCAAAATTAAGAATTGGTCCAAGGAAATTGAGCAAAATGAAGATTACATGGATGAAATTAAGAATGAGCTCTTAAAGGATTCTATTGTTGTATTCACACCTCAAGGTAGAGTAATTGAACTACCTGTAGGAGCAACCGCCTTAGACTTTGCATATAAAATTCATACAGAGGTTGGTAACCATTGTACTGGTGCAAAAGCAGATAGCGCTATTATTCCACTTAATAAACCACTTGAAAATACTCAAGTAGTTGAAATTCTAACAAGCCCTGCTGCCCATCCTCACCACTCTTGGCTTGAATATGCAAAAACTCCTTCTGCAAAGAAGAAGATAATGGCATGGCTAAATAAAAATCTATCAGACAATGTTCCTCAAATAAGTGATAAAAAGAAAGATGATGATAAAAAACAAGAGGAAATCAAGCCATTAATTCCTATTATGCAGGGCATAAAGTTTGTTCCAACTGATAAAAATACATCATCTGTAATCATCAGCAACGAAAGTAACATTCTTTTTGATTTCGCAAAGTGCTGTAACCCAGTTCATGGAGATGAAATTGTAGCATACGTAACTCGTGGTAGAGGATATGTCATTCATAGAAAAGATTGTAAAAATCTTAAAAATATGAGTGAAGTTGAAAAACGTTTAGTACCTGTTGTTTGGGATTCAAATGAGCTTGTCAGACGCTTTAAAGTTACAGCTAAAATGAATGCAGAACTTTTTGGAGAAATTGATGGAGCCGTTAAAAAGCAAAATGGACGCTTAATATCTGGTTCTCTCGATGTAGCACCAGAAGGTTTAGTAGGAACCTTTACAATTAGTGCCTCAAGTGAAGTCGATTTAAGAAAGATGGTAACAGCTATTAGAGCGCTACCATCTATTATCCGAATTCAAGGCTTCTAAGATTCTATTACTCTTATTACTTCCGGTAGGAGTTGCTTCTTTCTTGAGAGCACTCCTGGAAGTGAGAAGATACACGGCATTAATTCTTCATATGCAAAACGATAATTAAGCTTATAATTAGTAGTCATTAACACACTTTCACTTGAAAGAACGTTAGTAACAAGTAACATTGCCCAATCAAGAGCATCATTTAATCTCTTCTTTTCAAGCTCAGCTAAATATGATTTGCTCATTTCATTTACATCTTGAAGAGTTGTAACCTCAATTTGCCCTATTCCAAACTTAATTCCATTTTCGCTATAAACCTTAAAATCTGAAGAAATAGCTACATCTGGCTTTTGAGAAGTAAGTGTCGAACCTTTACTAAATAGTTCTTTTCCAAATTCTTCAAAATCTACCTTAGCAATGTCTGAAAGAATCTTAACAGCATAACGATCAAGACTTGTGGTAGTAGGACTTTTTAGCATAACGGTATCGGAAGCAATACCAGCAAGTAAGACCTTGGCAGTCAAGGCATCTATTTCTTGATTGTATCTACCAAACTGCTCAAAGACAATTGTACAAGTTGAACCAACAGGTAGTGCTGTTATTGCAATAGGATTACGAGTCTTTGGGGCATCAAGTCTATGGTGGTCAATAATTTCTACAATTTCAGCATCTTCAATACCATTTACAGATTGAGATGCTTCATTGTGATCAACCAAGATAATTTTTGCTCTAGGACGCTCTAAGAAACATCTTCTAGTAATAAAACCAGTAAAGATACCATTTTCTCTATCAAATACAGGAAGGCCACGTTTATCACTATCCGCTAAAATACCTTTTGCAGTATCAAAAAGCATATCTTTTGTAATGATAGGTTCCTTTGAATCACGAAGTAGTGTATCAACTCTAACAGATAATCTTAAAAGTCTAATTGTCTCCGCAGTATCCTCATGCGATGCATAAACAAAACCTTTAAAAGATGAAAAATCGATATCCTCTAAGCTATCCTCTTCAACACCAGTTAATATAATTCCAGGAATTTGTTCTTTAATTGCTTCACTAATGTGATCATTTCTACAGCCAACTACAAGTAAAGGTTTTTCTTTACACTCCTTAAGCCTTTTCTTAAAGACGGAAAAACGCATAGCACCAACCATAATTGGAGCAACAAATTGATCTTTTTCACCTCTTTTAATTACAAAGCCCTTAACTACTCTTCTAATATTACTCATATCAAGGTTATATACAGGCCGAGAATCATAATTTTCTCTTAAAAAGTATTTATTTATATCATCAACAGATAATAGACCTCTGAACTCACCATCCTTCATGATAGGAACAACAGATGGATTTGTTTGGTTATACATATTTACTAGTTCATAAATAGGATCTTCTGGCTCTAGTATTAATGTTGGTCTCTTGGTAACATCTCTTACCTTAGAAAAGGTATCCTTTAAAATAGTAAGTGGTTTTAAGCCTAAACGTTCAAAGAGTCCCTTAGAAAGTCTATTCATAGCGCCTAGGGCACAAGGTATATATTCATTCTCTTTATCTATCTTGTTTTTTAATACAGCATATGAATAAGCTGCAGCAATTGAATCCATATCAGGATTCTTATGTCCTGTAATGTATATCTTTGACATCTTCACCTTCTTATTTGCTACATGATACAATGAAGCAAAATTATTAACAAGGAGATAAAAAAATGCCTAAAGTTGTAGTGGCTAATGATCATGGTGCAGTTGAATTAGCTCAAAGATTAATTGAACATTTAAAAGAAAGAGGCTATGAGGTTACATACTTAGGAACAGATAAAAACGAAAGTGTTGATTATCCAGATAAAGCTAAAGAAGCTTGCCAAGAATATCTAAAAGGAGGCTATGAATTTGGTATCGTGCTTTGTGGAACAGGTATTGGTATTTCCATTTCAGCAAACAAGATTAAAGGAATTAGATGCTCTCTTTTAACAGATTGTTACTCAGCAGAGATGACAAAAAGGCATAACAATCCTAACTTTATTGCATTTGGGGGTCGTGTTGACTACAAAGATGATCCAGTAAAGATGCTCGATAGCTTTATTGATGCAAAGTTTGAAGGCGGTAGGCACCAAAAAAGAATCGATAAAATGATGGCATTGGAAGGTTAACAATTAGGGGCAATTGCTTGCCCCTATTATATTATTTCATGTAATCTCTCTGACTGCTCCCACGGGCAAGCTCGTGGGGTTCTGATTACCAAGTGTAGCTTGTAATCGTACATCATTTTCAGACTTTGGAGTTACAAGTGTAAGTCTATTTGAATCAGGACTTTCATTACCAAGCAGTCCTACGACCACATTAGCGGTAAATTTCTGCTTTTCAGCAAGGAAGTACAGTCAATCTCCCTGTTATCATTTTATACAAATATTATATATTTCATCTTCTTATATATAAAGTAAAAAGTGGTGGCTTTCATCCCACATTCAAGCGTGTGGGTTTTTCGCCACAAATTTATAACTTCCTCTAAGGTAGAAATCAAGCTTCAAGAAAGAGAATGTAATATTAAATTTATTAGTAAACCAATCATATTGGCATCCTATTTCAAAGGCTCTTTCTCTTCTTCCATGTATTGGAGTTCCAATAGTCACAGGAGTAATATTTAAATAAGCTCCACTTGGTAAAACTCTACCATCTACATCTGATACAATTAAGCCTGCACCAACAAGAGTATTAATACTACTTCCGGCGACTTTTGTTGCAGTAGAACGCTGTCCCATTATTGCAAATGCAAGGCCAAGCTGTAATTCATTATCAGAAAACACATTTGGAGTAACTTCACTAACACCACCCACAACTAGCTCTAAACGATCTGTTAAACCAATTGTAGAACCATAGTAAAGGCTCAAAGAATTAGCCTTCTTAAAGTTTGTGTAGTGACCAAAACCTAGAGAAATATCAAAGTGGTCGCCAGCAAAAAGAGGAAGCGAAAGGGTTATTAACAATAATACTACTAAAATTTTCTTTTTCATTATCTTCCTCCAAATAAGAATGTCATATTAAATAGTTCAATTCCCCACCCTGCATAGTTAAAATTTTTATCAAAATAAACCATAGGGGAGAAAAAATCATATACATATTGAGTATCATATAGGTGAACTAAATCAAAACTAATTGTCCAATAAGGTTCAAATGATCTATCCCAAAGTACTCCAGCACCTAGCCCTGGAGCATAGGCCATGTTATTGATAAACATGAACTCAAAGATATGATTTGAAAAAACTATAGGATATGCTGATAGCTTTAAATCAAGAGAATTTAAACCAATAGTCAAAGACTTATCATTTCCAAAGCCCGCATTTGCTGTAAGTAGTAGTTGCTTTGAAGTAGAAAGGTCAGCAACACCTTTGATATTTACACTTGCACTTTCAAGCTTTCCAGATAACCCAGAAGTACTTATTCCATATCCAAGTGAAAAAGCATGCAATGATGAAAGTGTTAATAAAACTAAAAGTAGTGATAATAATCTCTTTTTCACGATTAGCCTCCATAGTATGAGAAGAGATAATTAAATACATTACCCTTCTCCTTTTTTAGTTTAATTGCTTCATCAAGAGTTAATACCATCATGTCACGACTTATATCATTAACCTGCTCTAAGGATGATGAGGCAAATTCATTACTCTTAATTACTAAAGCAATTTCAAAGGATGACTTCATAGATCTATAGTTGAAGTTTGCAGATCCAATTACTGTATATAATCCATCAATTACTGCTAATTTTTGATGTAATAATGCATTATTATGTGCTCTTCCAGAGAATTCATAGTAAACCTCAAAACCCGCTTCAACAAGGCGATAATAATCATAGTAGAGTGCCTTTTGAACATAATCACGGCTATCAATTGGAAGATACATCTTAACCTTTACACCACGAGCAACTGCCGCCTTCAAGCATTCAAACATATTATTATCAAGTAATGCCATATACGGGAGCATCACAATCTCTTTTTCAGCACCATTAATTAATGAAGAGAAGAGAGCAGACATTGAGGCATTAGTACCAGGACCTTGGTTAAATAAATATCCCTCTAAATTTAGCTTTTCACTTTCATCGACATAAGAGTCAAAGTCACTTCTATCCATCTTGTCTGTTGCAGATATTTGGTTCCAAATTGTTACAAACTCATCTGTTAAAGCCGATGCAAGATTAGATGAGTTAAAAACATACATACTATCTTTTTGTAAATCGATAACATCATCACTTCCAAGAGAGATATAATTCATATTCATGCCACCAAGTACAGCAGTCTTTCCATCTACTACAACAAGTTTTCTATGATCTCTAATAATCAAATTCTGAGGAGCAATTATTCTTAAAATGCTCATTGGAGCATATTCAATTAAATGAACTCCACTATCCTTCAGAAAATATAGAGGATACATGTACTTCTTACTCTCAGTCATATCAAGAGAGGAAACTGCATCAAGAATTACATAAACATCAACTCCACTTTCTGCTTTTTCAGCAAGAGCAGTATAAAACTCATCTAACCCTTCACAGCCACTACCAAGGAAAGTTGAAATCAAAATATAGTCTTCAGCTTCTTTAATTAGCTCTGTGTACCTAGCTAAGAATTCTTTAGCTTCGAAATAGCACTCAGGGGTAGGAAGATCAATTTTAGTTGCACCACCATACATAAGCTTTCCTTCAATACTAATTGAAGGATTTGTGTAAGGTTCACTAACAAAAGGCTTTGTACTACTTACACAGGAGGTAAGTAACAAAGGTAAAAGTAAAAATAAAATAAACTTTTTCATCACTTTCTCACACTTGGAAAAATAAAAGGATTTGGAAGAAGATCGCTAAATAGCATTTCTCTTCTTTCTCCATTAACTGAAACAAGAATAATCTTTGTATCTTTTTTTGCAAACTCAGCTAATACCTGTAAGCAATTTGCACAAGGTGGAGCTGGAGGATCATCATCTGAATAAACTAAGAGAGTATCAATTCCAATAATACCCTCTTCTGCAATTGCATGTAGTATAGCATTTCTCTCTGCACAAATTGTAGCACCATAGGAAGAGTTTTCAACATTGCATCCAGAATATATTCTACCAGTTGCAGCACTAAGAACAGCTGCACCAACTTTAAATTTGGAATAAGGTGCATAAGCATGGTCTCTAGCATATGAAGCAGCTTCTTCCATTTTCTTTTCAACAAAAGAATCACTCATTCGTCTTTTAAGAGGAACTATATAATTTGCACCATACAAAATTCCATCAGCATTTGAAGTACTATCTTGGCTTATAATTTTATCTAACTCTTCAGGACTATTAAAACTACCAACAGCTCCAAGATCAGAAACAATAACATCTGCACCTTGAGATGCAAGCTTATCAAAGCTTTCTGTACCAGTTACAGCTAATACCCTCATGTTAGCCTTCTTACCGGCTCTAACTCCAAATAAACTATCTTCAACAACTAAGCACTCACTTGGATCAATGCCTAGATTTATTGCTGCATTTAAGTAAATATCTGGTTCTGGTTTATTTCGCTTTACACTCTCACCGGAAAATACAGCATCAAAATCATCTTCACTTAACCCAATTGCTTTAATATTAACTAATACTTTCCATCTAGGAGCTGATGAGCAGAGTGCTGTTTTTACTCCAGCCTTTCTAGCTCTTTTAACAATATCTATACCAGGAAGAGCTGGTTTTGTTTTATTTAATAACTCTTCATAGTGATTTTTAAAATAGTTTGATGCATCATCATAGTCAAGGTGGTAACCTTTTGCTCTACTTGGACCTTCAAAGAACTTTCTTTCACCTCCACCTAAATGAGGTAAAAAATCATCGTGAGTAATATTTACATTCTTTGATTTAAAGTAATTAACTCCAACACTTATTGATACCTCTTCACTATCACAAAGCACTCCATCCATATCAAACAAAATAGCATTAATCATCTATCACACCTCTAAGTCAATAAAAGCTATGCATGTTGCATAGCTTTTGTATCATTTAACTTATTTCAAGTCAACGTATTGCTTTAACAAACCGTCCATCACCTTCTATACCAAGGTACATGTTATCACCCATGATAAGGCGACCCCTTAAATAAGTCATCATTACCTTACCTTGTACATTTATTCCATCGTATGGAGTATAGTCACTTGCAGAGTGTGTTGTTTCCCTTGAAAGAGTCCATAGATAGTCAGGATTAAAGATTACAATATCAGCATCACTACCTTCTCTTAGAACACCTTTTTGAGGATAAAGCCCAAAGTACTTTGCAGGACCTGTAGATAAAAGATTTACAAGCTCATTAACTGTAAGCTGCTCACCTTGAGCTACTAGAGAGTATACAAGAGGAAGTATTTCCTCAGTTCCAGGAATTCCAGGATAAATTGTTCTTGTATCGCTACTCTTTAGCTTCTGAGCATATGTAAATGCACAGTGGTCAGATGCTACAACTTGAATTTCTCCATTACAAAGTGCCTCTTGTAAAGCTAAGTTATCTTCCTTAGTTCTTAGAGGAGGTGTCATTACATAAAGTGGCCCCATTGGACCATCAAGCTTACTTCTATCTAAGAATAGATAGTGAGGTGTTGTTTCAACAATTACCTTTAATCCTCTATCACGAAGTGAACGTACTACATCTAAACCAGCTTTAGAAGATAAGTGAACAACATATAAATCAACACCAGCTTCAAGTGCGATAGAACCAACGTACTCTATTGCACGGGCTTCTGCAATTGAAGGACGAAGATCAGCATGGTCATGAGGAGTAAAGGTTCCCTTCCAATTATTAGAAATTTCTTCAATAGTTTTATCATCCTCACAGTGAACACTAATCATAAGACCAAGTTCACCACACATTTTAAAAATAGATTTTAGCTCATCTCTATTTTCAACTAAGTAACCAACATTTTTATATGTAGTAAAGAGCTTAATAGTACCAACTCCAAGTTCCTTTAACTGCTTAAGCTCTTCCTTTAAGCCTTCTCTATAGCCATATACACCCTGGTGTAAAGCAAAGTCTATGCTCATCTCTTTGCCCATGGCATTAATACGCTCCTTCGAGCATTTTGCAAGATTTACTTTATCATCATCAGCAAAGTCTACAACAGTTGTTACACCACCGAAGGCTGCCAACCTACTACCTTCTCTAAATGAGTCTGCTGTAACAGTTCCTCTTGAAATAAGGTGGTAGTGTGTATGTGCATCAATTAAACCTGGGAAAACTAGCATACCATCTGCATGGACGATATTAGCTTTCTCAGTAAGAGAATCCTCACTAATATGTGGTGCAATTTTAATAATCTTAGAGCCCTTAATAAGAATGTCGGCTCTTCTCTTCCACTCTGTATCTATCAAAAGACCATTTTGAATCAAAATATTACTCATACCTATATGATACTACAAAGATTTAGAGTCAACAAACTTTTTCTACTTATTCAAATATGCCAAAATACATATCAAGGCACCTTTCTTTATTTAATGCTTTCCAAGTATTAGATAGTTTATAAATTGCATCATCCTTATTTTGAGGACTGTAATAAAGTGAGTAAAAGCCAGCAAATGAAATATCATCAAAAAGCTTCATTGCACACTCCGCACTCTCTTGATCTGAAATATAGTAGTACATTTGTCCTCTAGCCGCTCTAAAACCACTTCCTTTTTCTTTATTAACTAAAACTATTACATCAACTTTTAATTTTTCAACCTTGTAACTACCAGCTGTAATTACTGATATAGGCTTCCAAGTTAATGAATATTTAATTAATTCTTTTGTAAGGATTAATGATTCATTCTTACGGGTAATCATTCCTGCATTAATGCCAGGTGAATCTAATATAAGATGTAGATAATCGATAAAAGGCATCATGCTAAAAGATGGACAATTGCTAAATATGTTATCATTTTCATCGAAGATACAAGGTAGAATGTGATTACTATTATCTTCAATTAGTAGGTATGAAGATGAATGATAATCACTCATATCTGAAGTATCGGTTGGTACAAAACAATTTTGTGCGCAATTAATTATTTTTGAAAGTGCATTAACTAAAATATATCCATTGTTACTACACTCTTTATAGTTAACAAATGCTGCAAAAAAATTATCAAGAGCTTTATCTTTATCAAACTTTATAGGAAAGCAATAATCTCTATAGAATGTACTATCAATTGCTTCAAGATTGATAAATGGATATTTTGATTCACTAATTAATCCACTTTCCACTTCCTTTACATTCACATTTACTAATTCATTATTTTTTGAAATGTAGACATTTTCATCTTCTTTAATTAATAAGTCCTTAGAGACATAGCGATATTTCTTATCGCTATTTGGAAAGGTAACATCAAGATATACATAATGATTTTTATTAAAATACAAAGCTAAGGATGAAAAAATTATAAACCTATTTGTTTCCTTAGTTATTTCCTTTAACTTATATATAAAAGCATAATATGGACCATAGAAACAAGAATAGCTATATGGTAACTTAACGTTAATATCACTATGCAAAAGAAATGAAAAAGAAAAGGAAATATCAAATAGCGCTTCTTCATTTGGTGGTACATAATCAAAAAACAATTCATCCCAAATACATGATCTTAATTTCTCTATCTCCCATAAATCTAATTTATATTCGATAAATACTTCCTTTTTGCCTTCTTTCTTATAAAGCTTTAGCTTTCGTTCACTTTCAATAAATATTACTTTCTCTATCTCTTCATCACCTTCAGTTAATGAAATTGTGAAAGTCTTAAACTTTTCTGTTCTGTTTTTATTATCAAAAGCAATTAAATAGGGCTTTTGTAATAACTTTCTTAGCGCATCAGATGCAACATTTAATTTTTGATTATCTTTAACCTCTCCTGATAATACTCTTTTACTTCCATCAGAAAAGGTAAGGCAAAGCATCCATATTCCATTTTTATAATCGGCATTTGAAAAAGCTTCGTATGAAAAAGAATTAAAGTATTTGAAAAGTTCATAAACTATTGAAAAACGAATAAATAATTCTTCCTTTCTTGTCTCTTCAACTCTACTAGAAGTAGTTAAAATTTGTACAAATCCACTTCTATTTACTTTTATCTTTTCAGAAATTGTATATCCATTGTCACCACCTTTATTTATGGTGACATCTGTTTCTAATGAGATAATATTCATTTAATATTTAAATTTCTAATTAAGGCACCTGTACCATCACTCATTTCGGAAAAACCATTCTTTTGATAAAATGGTAAAACCTTTTTATCTTCTAGCATTACCTCGATATAGAGAAAGTCTTTATATTTTTCTTTAACGATATTTAACATTGTTGAAGCAATATTCATCTTTTGATGACTTGGTTTTACCAAAACATAGTTTATATATGCCATCATTGATGTATCATCTAAGACACGAATAAGGCCAACTAATTCATCCCCATCCCAAGCAGTAATTACGGTAGAGGAATTAAGAAGAGCTTTAAATAAGCGATCAGGGAAACGACCTGATAACCAATTTATTGATAAAAATAACTCTTCAACTTGCGTTTTAGTAAATATCTTTTCTTCAGTATATGTAATCATTTTTTCCTCTCAAAAAACAGTTCATTCTCTGTTGTTAAATCAGAACGGAAAGAAAAATTTAATCTATCAAAGTTTTTTAATTCTTCCAAAGTCTCAATTTTATTCTCTGCCATAAAGCGAACCATTTCACCTCTTGCCATCTTTGCAAAGGTTGCTTTTGTTACTAGCTTATTATTTACACTTTCAACAAAATTAATATCAATAAATCTATCAGATGAAGAAATAAATGGCCTTACTGCATCTGAATATTCTTTAGATGCAAGGTTAATAATTATTCCATCTGAAGGATGGATAAGTTTATAAATTTTATCACCCCAAAAATCATAAAGATTATTAAATGTTAAAAATTCAAACTTAGCTTGCATCTCTAAGCGATATGGCATTACTCCATCAGATGGTTTTAGTGCTCCAAATAGAGCAGAGAGAATGTATAAGTTTTCATTGATATAGTTATACATATCACCATCAAAGATACTTGGTGCCATATAGGTATATGCAATACCATCATATGATAAGATTGCGGGACTTTGAAGATTATTAAGATTAAGACGAGAAAGCTCTAAATAGCTTTTAGATGCAAGTTTATCACTACAAAGCCAAATATCCTTTAGCTCAGGTAGTGATAAACTCTTTAAAAAATCTAGTATCTTCTTACTTTCATCTATTAATGCAGGTTTTGTTGGCACAATCCAATTTGAGTCCACCACCTTCATCTTCTTAGCAGGAGAAAGAATTATCTTCAAGAAAGCTTCTCCAGCATTTTTGTAGCATCTTCAGCAGCTTTTACTTTGTCATTAGCCATTATAATAATGCCATTTTCATCAATAAGATAAGTTGTTCTAACTACCCCCATAGATACCTTTCCATAGTTTTTCTTCTCTTTCCAAACATCGTAAGACCCAATTATTTTCTTTTCTGGATCAGAGAGAATTGTAAACTTTAAATCATAATTAGTTTCAAACTTCTTATGAGAAGCTACACTATCTTTACTAACACCTACTACTTCAATTCCTTTATCTAAAAAAGATGGAAGATTACTTGAATATGAACAAGCCTGCTTAGTGCATCCTGGTGTATTATCCTTTGGATAAAAATATAAAATAAACTTCTTACCTTTATACTCACTTAATGTGTGTACTACACCATTTTGGTCTTGTGCTTCAAAATCTGGAGCCTTTGTTCCTACTTCTAACATAAATTACACCTCTTACATTTAGTATAAAACTTTTTATCCTTAAAAAAAATAATAAACGATACTATAATTATCTTATGATTGAAAAAAGAGAATACCTTATTACTCCATTAGAAAAATTAATACTTTCTCCTGAAGATTTAATATCTCACACATTTGATGAAGAAATAAAAGAAAGAATGATTAAAGTAAATCAAATAGAAGGACCAATATGTGAGCATTTATTATTTAAAAGAGTATTAAATAGCTTCTCTCTTGAAAAGCTTGGTTCACGATTAGAACCATTATTTATTTCTCTTATTTCAACTCTCTCACTTCCTAATTACTTAGAAGATAATGAAAAAATTTATTATCCAAGCAATGTAATACTTTCTTCCTTTTTTCGTCCTTCAAGTGAAAGAGAACGCTATTCATACCAAATTCCAATTTCAGAAGCAGCTGCAGTAATTGTTTATATTTTAGAGAATTCAAATAAAAGTTTTTATAAGGGAAAACTATTAGATAGCTTTGCTTTTGAACTTAATTATCAAAGGAAAGGAGCTCAAGTTGTAAAGCTGTTTGAATCGGGTTTAGATTACGCAATTGCTAATAACATGATAAAAGAAAGTGGAAACCACAAAATTTTACTTTAATATTTATTAAAAACTCAATTTTTTTCTTTACAATTGATATTTTTCCGTTGTATCCTTCAGATATATTAATTCTATGGAGGATATAACGTGTTAATTAATCT